>JANOQC010000158.1:0-28964 GCA_031422175.1 Sphingobacteriia bacterium
ATTTAGGATCAGCGAACGAAACGAAGTGGAGTGAGCTAATCCTGATGGGGAGCGCAGCGACGTGAATTCTAGTGCGCTTTGCGCACGGGCTTTGTTTGTATTTGTATAACCCCCCATTTAGGATCAGCGAACGAAACAAAGTGGAGTGAGCTAATCTCAAAAATATCCCATAAATCTAAAATTTGGTATCAAACCGATATCAATAAGTGAAGGAGGGGAATTAAAAGTGGCCATGCCATATAGGGATATCAATATAATGTTGATCTTATTACATCAGCATAAAAGCGTATAGGGTTCTATTTTTTATAATGCAAAAAATAATTTATATTGTAGCTATAAAATACATAAATGAAAACTAAACAATTATTTGTCATCCTAATCGCATCATTTTTCTATATTAATTCCGCCACTGCCCAAACAAAAAATTTTAAAGCATTTTTGGTAACAACAACAAAGGGTTTTCACCACGAATCAATACATGCTGGGGTATTAGCAATTCAACAATTAGGGGTTAAAAACCATTTCGAAGTAGTGTTAATGCAAGACCCTAAATCTTTTACAGATAAAAACCTAGAAAAATATAGTGTTGTAATATTTTTAAATACAACAGGAGATATATTTGATTCTCTTCAGCAAAAAGTATTAGAAAGATTTATTCAATCAGGAAAGGGATTTGTTGGTATTCATAGCGCATCCGATACCGAATATGGCTGGGATTGGTATACTAAACTAATTGGACGAATGTTTGAAATTCATCCAGTAATTCAAACGGCTCATGTAAATGTAGAAGACATGAATTTTCCAGGACTAGAAGGGTTTACAGTTAATAAAATTCGCAAAGGTGAGTGGTATGAATTTGGACCAGAAAAAATTGCAGGCCTAAATTATTTATTAACTGTAGATGAATCTACCTACAACCCTAAAACAGAACGGGTCAATAAAAATATGAAGGGTCTAGGTATGGGGAAATTTCATCCAATAGCTTGGTGCCATAATTATGATGGTGGAAGATCGTTTTACACCGCTTTAGGACACATACCAGATGAATACTATGATACTTTATTCCTGAATCATTTATTCGCTGGAATTAAATGGGCCGCAACCGGGGAAAAGTAAAATTATGTCCCTGATTTATTAAATCATTTCATACTAACATAATATTTGATTCATAATTAGGCAATGTGGATGTATTTTCTTTGAAAAAATATCCAAATGAAATACATTCTCTCTTTTTACTTGTTCATTTCATTGCTTTCTTTACAGGCACAGGATTCCAAGCTGCCTCGCAATATATTCATCATCACAACAGATGGATTCAGGTGGCAGGAAGTTTTTCAAGGAGCAGACTCCACTCTAATAAGAGATACTACTTATGTAAGAGATACTTCACTGATTTGCAATCAATTTTGGAGCAATGAATTAGTAGAGCGCAGAAAAAAACTAATGCCATTTTTTTGGAATATTGTAGCAAATAAAGGACGTTTATCCGGTAACAGAAATTATGGTAATGAAGTAAATGTTGCCAATTTGTATAAAATATCTTACCCAGGCTATAGCGAAATATTTACAGGATATGCCGATAATAAATTGATCCCTAATTTAACTATTAGTAATCGCAATGGGAATGTATTTGAATATTTAAATGAGCAAGAAGCTTATGCCGGAAAAGTGGCAGCATTCAGTTCTTGGAAAGTACTTCCTTTTATATTGAATAAAAAAAATAACAATATTCCAATTAATGGTGGATATGAATTGCTGGATGAAATGAACGATACAGATTCTATGAATAGTTTGATCAATCAAGTTCAACAAAATGTGACCAATAAAACCCATACACGCTATGATTTATTAACCTATTCAAGTGCTAAAAATTATATTGAAAAGAACCATCCTAAAGTAGTGTTCCTAGGCTTAGGTGAGACCGATGAATTTGCACATCAAGGCCGATATGATCAATATTTACAAAAAGCACATCAGTTTGATCAAATGATCGCAGAATTATGGTACTATGTACAAACGGATCCATTTTATAAAAACAATACTACATTTATTATTACTACCGATCATGGCAGAGGCAGTAAAACAAACAAATGGGCACAACATGGATTTTGGGTAAAAGGATCTGGAGAAACATGGATAGCGATGATTGGTGCCGGAATTCCTTCTGATGGAGAGATCAAAACAAAATCTCGTTTGTATCAAAAACAAATTGCTGCAACTGTTTCTGAGCTTGCATCTGAAAAATTTCGTAGCGCAGAACATACTATTGCAAATCCGATCAATTTAACTGCTATTACGGAAGCGAAAAACTAACTCAAAATAGGTCTGTGCTTTTTATTCTATCTTCACGCTGATTATGAGCATTACTTTCCACGACCTCAACTTAAATACTCCTATATTTTCTGCTTTAGAGGATTTGGGTTTCACTACACCAACTACCATCCAGTACAGGGTATTTCCTATTGCGATGTCCGGTAAAGATGTTTGTGGCATTGCACAAACGGGTACGGGTAAAACCATTGCTTATTTATTGCCATGTTTAAAACAGTGGAAGTTTACCAAAAATAAAGATCCTCAAATATTAATTGTAGTACCAACAAGAGAGTTAGTTGTACAAGTAGTAGAATCAGTAAAAAAATTGACTCCTTATTTAAGTTTGATTGTTAAAGGAGTTTATGGGGGAATGAATATCAATACGCAGGCTTTGGATTTGGAAGAAGGTGCAGACATTATTGTAGCTACTCCCGGACGATTTTTTGATTTAGCAATGAATGGGGCTTTAAAAACTAAATTCATCAAGAAATTAGTGATTGATGAAGTTGATGAAATGTTGAATTTGGGTTTTCGCACACAGCTCAGAAACATAATGGATTTGTTGCCAGATAAAAGACAAAATTTATTGTTTTCTGCAACCATAACTCCGGAAGTAGAAGAATTAATGGAGACTTATTTTAATGCTCCAGTGAGAGTGGAAGCAGCCCCTACAGGTACTCCTTTAGAAAATATTGAACAATCTTTTTATTCAGTTCCAAATTTTTATACTAAGGTTAATTTGTTGCAATATTTATTAGCAGAGGATGCTACAATGACCAAAGTATTGGTGTTTACAGCTACAAAAAAATTGGCAGATCAACTATTTGAAGAATTAGAACCCAATTATCCGGGTGCAGCAGGTGTAATCCATTCAAATAAGGAACAAAATCATCGATTCAATACTGTACGTCAATTTAAAGAAGGCGTATTTCGTTTTATTATAGCAACTGACATTGTTGCAAGAGGAATTGATATTGCCGAAGTAACGCATGTAATTAATTTTGATACACCGGATGTTCCAGAAAATTATATTCATCGAATTGGAAGAACGGGTAGATTCGATAAAAAAGGGATTGCAATCACTTTTACAACTGAAAAAGAAGTTCCATTAAAAGATGCGATTGAAACTTTAATGAAATATACTATACCACCATTAGCATTGCCTGATGGGTTACCTATTTCAGAAATACTTACAGAGGATGAAATTCCAAAGGTATATATGAAAATACCCTATATCAAGCCTGCAAAAAAATCAGATCGAGGTCCTGCCTTTCATGCTAAATCGGCAAAGAATAGTAAAACGAATGCAAAAGTGAATAGGAAAGATGCCATGCAAAAAAAATACGGCAAACCTATTAAACGTGGAGCGAAGAAGAAATAATTATTTTAAAGTACTAACAATATTTTATTCCTTGCAATCAAGCAAGCGCCAAGTATACCTGCTTTTTCACCCAATTTAGACAATTTTAATTCTGTATCTGAGTTAACCAAACTCAAAGAATATTTATTGATAGCACTTCTCGCAGGTAAACGTAAATAATCACCAGTCTCGGAAAGCGTTCCTCCTAAAATGATTAGCTCAGGATTAAAAATGTTGATCAATGCAGCTAATCCTTTGCCAAGTTTTTCACCTACTTCTGCCAATAATTCAATACATAAAACATCTTCATTTTTTGCAGCTTGAATCACATCAGTAAGGGTAATACTATCGATAGATTTATTTTTCTTTACTAATACAGATGTAGATCCTTGTTTTATTTTTTCCTTTAATTTTCTTATCAATGAAGTGCCTGATGCTTCTGTTTCTAAACATCCTTTCTTACCACAATGACAAATGATTTCATTATCAAAAAAGGGGATATGTCCAAACTCACCACTAAAGCCTGATTTGCCATAGTATACTTCACTATCAATTAAAATGCCTAATCCAATTCCATAATCTATATTTACAAACAAAACATTCTTCTCAGTACTTACTTCACCAAAACAAAATTCACCAAAAGCCATTGCACGCGAATCGTTTTCTAAAAAAGTTTTAATACCAATTTCATTTTGAATAATGGTGGATAGTGGTTCTTCCTGAAAATGGAAAAAACTATAACTATAACCGATTGTATTTTTAATTCTTCCAGAAAGGTTAATACCTAAGCTCATTATTTTATCTTTTTTAATCGGAAGATCTTTGATAAATCCTTGAATAATTTGAATCAATTGATTTAATGATTCTTGGGTATTTTCTAGTTTGTAGGGAATTCTATTTTTTTGGGTAACTAAGTGTTTTTTAAAATCGAGTAAGCCAATATTGATATAATATTTCTTTACATCTACTCCTAAAAAGTAACATGCATCAGATACAAGCCCATACATGTTTGCTTTTCTTCCACCAGTAGAATCAATTTTACCGTAATCTCTAATGAGACCTTCTTCGATCAATTCATTCACAAGGCTGGTGGTTTTTGGAACGCTTATATTGAGTTCCTTACTTAATTCGGTAATTGAGCTCGATTCTTTCTGGTCTAAAAAGTTGAAAATTAGCTTTTTAAGTGTTTTGTTTTTTAATGCTACCCCAGAAGAATTATCGTCATTGAATACATCTTGTAATAAATGTGGCTTTGGCATTAGCTAAAGTTGGTGGTTTTGAAGCTCCAATTTAAACTTATTAGTAAAATAATGGATTAAAAACTTAGGAGTAAATAAAAAATATTATAAAGTATTAGTTTGTTTGTAAAATATTTATGATATTGTACTCGATTTTAACAAATCCTTTAAAAACTTAACGAGGATACATGCTGCCAACTATTGCTATTGCTGACCCCATTCAAGCTATGAAAAGCTATGCTGATCAGTATAAAAATGAATTATTAGAAGGAATTCTTCCTTTTTGGATGAAGCATAGTTTAGATACAAAAAACGGAGGCTTTTTTACATGTTTAGACCAATTAGGTAAAGTATACGATACAGATAAATTTATTTGGTTACAAGGTCGTCAAGTTTGGTGTTTTGCTTTTATGTACAATAATATCGAAGCAAAACAAGAATGGTTGGATATAGCAAAACATGGTGCTGATTTTTTAATAAAACATGGTAGAGACGAAAATGATAATTGGTATTTTTCTTTAACTGCTGAGGGAAACCCATTGGTTCAACCCTACAATATTTTTAGTGATTGCTTTGCAACAATGGCATTTGCTGCATTGGATAAAGCTTCTCCTTCGGATGTGTATAAAAAGATTGCGATTAATACTTTTGAAAATATATTAATTCGGAGAAAAAATACAAAAGGCAATTATAATAAAAATTTTCCTGGTACAAGAGCACTTAAGAATTTTAGCCTTCCAATGATACTTTGTAATCTAGCATTGGAATTAGAACATTTATTGGGTGCAAAAAGAGTGAACGAATTCATCCCTGAAATTATTCATGAAGTAATGGATGTTTTTTATCAACCCGATTTAGGACTGGTATTAGAAAACGTTTATGAAGATGGATCATTCTCCGATAGTTTCGAGGGACGTTTACTCAATCCCGGACATACTATTGAAGCCATGTGGTTTATTATGGATTTAGGAAAAAGGCTCAATGATTCTGCCTTGATTAAAAAAGCAAACAATATCATGTTGAATACCCTGGAATATGGTTGGGATAAGGAATATGGTGGCATTTTTTATTTTTTGGATGTGCAAGGTCATCCTACACAACAACTAGAGTGGGACCAGAAATTATGGTGGGTTCACGTTGAATCTTTGGTTGCATTAGCAAAAGGATATAAACTAACCCAAGATATAAGATGTGTTGAATGGTTCGAAAGAGTTCATGCATATACATGGAGCAATTTTAAGGATACTGAATATGGTGAGTGGTTTGGATATTTAAATAGAAGAGGAGAAGTTTTGTTGCCATTAAAAGGAGGAAAATGGAAAGGATGTTTTCATATTCCTCGATCATTGTACCAGGTTTGGAGAACTTTAGAATCATTATAAATAATTGATCAATAAACTACGATATCGTTTTTCGCTTCTGTTATTGCTAACAGCTGGTTCCTTGTTTGCCCAAACAATACAAACAGATGTATTGGTCATTGGTGGCGGAGCTAGTGGAGTTTCTGCAGGATTACAAGCTGGCAGACTTGGAGTTAAAACTATTATTGCAGAGCCAACAACTTGGTTGGGTGGAATGATTACTGCTGCAGGTGTATCTGCTTTTGATGGCAATCACAATATGCCATCAGGTATTTTTGGAGAATTTAGAAGTCAATTATATAAAGTATACGGTGGCCCAAGTAAGGTAGCAACTGGTTGGGTTAGCATGACGCAATTTGAGCCTCATGTGGGCGACAGTATTTTTAAAAAATTAGTGGCAAGCGTTCCAACTTTGCAAGTATTGTTTAATCATCAGTTTATGAAAGTGATGAAAAAGAACAATACAATTATTGGAGCATTGTTTCGCAATAAAACTAATAATCGAACTATCATTATTTACGCCAAACAAGTGATTGATGCAACTGAATTAGGTGATGTATTTGCCAATGCGGGTGTGCCTTTCGATTTAGGAATGGAAGCCAGTAAAATTTCTGGAGAAAATGTTGGAGTTGAAGTTTCTAATGATATAATCCAAGACATCACTTACACAGCTATTTTAAAAGATTATGGAATTGGAAAGGATTGCACCATTGTTAAGCCAACAGGATATGATCCTCGAGAATTCGATGGTGCATGTACCGACTACTATATAGATAAATCTCGGAAAGCGCCCAATGTAAATGGAAAGAAAATGTTGGACTACGGAAAATTGCCGAACAACAAATACATGATTAATTGGCCTGGTTATGGCAATGATATTTATTTGAATATAATTGAATTAGATGAAGTAGCCAGACAAAAAAAATTGGTGAAAGCAAAAGAACAAACCTTGCGTTTTGTTTATTTTATTCAAAATCAATTGGGCTTTAAAAATTTAGGATTTGCTGATGATGAATTTCCAACTAATGATCGATTTCCACTTATACCTTATCATCGTGAGGGTAGAAGAATAAAGGGTTTGGTAAGATTTAATATTAAACATATTGCCGATCCGTTTGGAGGCGATATGCATCTCAATAGAACCGGAATAGCAGTGGGGGATTATCCAATAGATCATCACCACAGAAAAAATCCTAGCGCCCCCCAACACTTGGATTTTTATCCAGTTCCTTCTTTTAATATCCCACTCGGATCATTAATACCAGCTAATTTCAATGGATTAATTATTGCAGAAAAAGGCATCAGTGTTTCCAATATTGTAAATGGCACTACAAGATTACAGCCGTCTGTTGTTTTAATCGGACAAGCAGCTGGAACATTGGCTGCACTCTCAGTTAAACAATCAAGGAATGCTGAAGCAATATCAGTTAGATCTGTGCAAAATAGTTTATTAAAGTCAGGTGCTTATATCATGCCTTATTTTGATGTACCTATCACTCACCCTGATTTTTTAGTAGCTCAACGAATAGGGGCTACTGATATTTTAAAAGGAAAGGGGGTACCCAATAATTGGGCCAATCAAACTTTTTTTTATCCTGATTCTTTGGTTAATTCAATCCTATTAGCAAAAGACCTTGAATTAATATTTAATCATCCGTTCTTTATAAAAAATAAACAATTAATGATAGATGATGCAATAAATGTCATTTTGCAGTTGTCTGAAATTCTATCAAAAGAAAAAAATAATACTGTAACTAAAGAAAAACTGCAACAACAAATTGGCAAAGAATGGAAAGATGGCCAAGCACTAACAAGAATCCAGTTTGCTAAATTACTGGATGCAACAATCAATCCATTTGATAAAATGGAGGTAGATCACCAAGGATTTTTTAAACAGACATACTAACTAAACAAAACGATCGCTTATGAAAAAATTATTGCTCTCGTGCTGTTTACTACTGATGGTTATTGGTAGTGCAGTAGCGCAACAAATTAGGGTTGCGGGAAGAGTTACAAGTTCCGGTTCCGGAAGTGCCGCTGAAGGTATTTCGGTATTGGTGAAAGGCACAAAAACTGGAACAGCTACTAGTGCTTCAGGAGATTATAGTATCTTGGTAAATAAGGATGCTATACTTTTATTCTCAGGAATAGGTTTTGCTTCGCAGGAAGTAAAAGTAACAGGGCCAACGCTCGATGTTGTATTAAAAATCACCGTTGGAGACATGGGTGAAGTAGTGGTAGTAGGTTATGGTGCCCAGAAAAAAGCCAGCTTAACAGGTGCATTGGTAACATTAAACAACGCTACTTTAAATCGCCGTCAAGTAACGAGCACAAGCCAAGCTTTACAAGGTTTGGCTCCTGGTGTAACTGTACAACAACAATCAGGAAGGCCTGGTGCTGATGGTGCTAGTATTGTTATTAGAGGACAAGGATCAATCTCTGGTAGTAATGCACCATTAATTATTGTGGATGGCTTAGCCATTGGTGCTTTAGATCAAATTGATCCAAATGCAATTGAAAGCATAACACTATTAAAAGATGCTGCATCAACTGCTATTTATGGAAATCGCGCTTCTGGTGGTGTGATTTTAGTAAAAACAAAAAGAGCCAATGAAAAAGGATTAAAACTGAGTTACAATGCTTTTTTATCAAAGCAAGTTGCCACAGCTATTCCTGATCGTGTAAGTGCTATTGACCACATGACTTTGAGTAATGTTGCAGAACAAAATCGTACAGGGAATCCGGCAGCTGTTGTATTTCCTCAAACATTAATTGATAGGTATAGAACTACACCAGCAAATAATTTGGATATAATTGATACTGATTGGATAAAGGAAGTTTTTACGAATAATGGAATGTTGCAAAACCACAATGTTCAATTATCTACCTCAACCGATAAAATTAATTTGTTTGGTTCATTTACTTATTTGAAACAACAAGGATTAATTCAGAATAGCAGTTTCGAGAAATATGATATTCGTTTAAATCCAGAATTTAAAATCAATAGTAAATTATCATTGATTGGTGTTTTTGGATACAATACAAATACTACAGTTAATCCTTCAACTGGGTCTGCAGAATTTGTTATTCGTCAGGCAATTGGATTGCCTGCCATCGGTGGGGGTAAATACGGACCAGGAATGTATGGAACTGCTGGTCAATCCAACAATCGGAACCCTATTGCTATGGCTGAAGCTACTGGAAATTCTGTGGTAACCGGTAGTACTTTGCTAACTAGATTTGGTTTTAACTTTAAACCAATTAGCGGTTTAGAAATTGAAGGTTATTGGGGACGTCAATCTACCAATCCAACTTCAAAAACATTTGTAACAAATGCAGATATATACCAACCTAATTTAACTACATCTAGTTATTCATTAATTAGTACTTGGCCAGGAACAACTAGCCTTTCTCAGGCTTATACAAACAATGTGTATACTACTTATTTAGGTCAAGCAACTTATTCTAAAAGATTTGGAGCACATTCTATCAAAGCACTAGTTGGAGCTCAATCTGAGTTATTTACCAACTCCTTTTTTGGGGCATCAAGAACTGGTTTTATTAATCCCAATCAACCTTACTTGAATTTGGGTTCTGGAGTGCGAGATAATAATGCTGGTGCTTCAGAATTAGCATTAGCTGGTTTCTTTGCCCGTATTAATTATAGTTACGAAGACAAGTACTATTTAGAATTGAATGGAAGAAGAGATGGGACTTCTCGTTTTTCTCAAGCAAGAGAAAAACAGTGGGGTAATTTCGGAGCAGTATCTGCAGGTTGGATTTTCTCTAAAGAAAGCTTTCTACAAAACGTGAAATTTATTGAATTTGGAAAATTACGCGCTTCAATTGGTGGTAATGGTAACCAGAATATTGGTAATAATTATGCATATGATGCATTCTATTCACAATCTAATTATGGAGGAAACCTCAATGGTACAAATTCATATTTTGGAAATACAACTAATTTAGGAGTTGCTTTATTACAATTTGCAAATCCGGATTTAAGTTGGGAAACTTCTAAACAATGGAATATTGGATTAGACATTTCCTTTGCTAAACATTTTACAGTAACCGCTGATTATTATGTAAAAACATTGAAAAATATGTTATTGCAAAGAACCTTACCTCAGTCTGCTGGTGGATTAGCCAATCCATTTGTTAACGCTGGAAATATGGACAATAAGGGCTGGGAATTTTCATTAAATTATAAAAACAAATTTGGGAAATTAGGGCTTGATGTTACTGCAATGATTTCTGATGTTAAGAATACTGTTACAGGACTTGTAGAGGGAACTCCTTTTATTGGTGATGGCATAAGAACTGCACCAGGTCAGGCATTGAATTCTTTTTTTGGATATATGTCAGCAGGTTATTTCAGGGATTCTACAGATATCAAAGGTTCTCCAGTACAATTTGGAATTCCATGGAATCCAGCTTCAGCAACTGTTGGACCTAAGCCAGGTGATATAAAGTACCAAGACATCAATGGTGATGGAAAAATTGATGCAAATGATAGAACTTTTATTGGAAATACTTTTCCTCGTTACGAGTATAGTATCAATGTAAATCTTACTTATGCTAATTTTGATTTAAATATTTTTGGTCAAGGAGTTGGGCAGAGAAATAACTATTTAAGTGGAACTGGAGCTGTTCCGTTTGCTAGTGGAGACTTTGCTGCTTCATTATTAGATATTCATAAAGATTATTGGAGACCAGATAATCAGAATGCTTCTTTCCCACGTTTATTACCTTCAGGTTCTGGCGGAAATAACTTTTTATTGGCTTCACAGTGGCTAAGAAGTGCTTCTTATTTTAGAATCAAGAACATTAATTTAGGATATACATTAAAGAAACAATGGCTAGACAAAGCAAAAATCAATGCGGTTAGGGTTTTTGTTAGTGCATCAAATTTATTGACCATTTCAAAAGCATGGAAAGGGTTTGATCCTGAAATCAATAATGCCAATGCAGAGTTTTATCCGTTGATGCGAACTTATACTGCAGGAATTAATGTAACCTTTTAATTGAAATATTAAAATCATAACAATGAAAAAATACATCATAATACTGCTCTCGATTACAACCTTTGCGTTGAGTAGTTGTCAAAAATTTTTAGATCGAAAGCCTTTGGATGCATCTTCTGCTTCTACTTTCATGGTTAATCAATCAGAAATGGAGCAAGGGCTAATAGGCACTTATGCTTCTGCTATGTGGGTGTTTCCCAATAATACACCATTGCTTTTTGCGGTGGAATCTAGTACAGATATTGCCATGAAAAGAGGGGGTAATGCAGAAGATTTAATTGCCATGGGAGATGCAGGACCTTTCTTATTTAATAACTCTGTTCCTGGAACTTGTTGGAACCAAGGTTATAGATTGGTGCAAAGAGCAAATCAACAAATAGCTGGAATGGAAAATGGTAAAGCAAATGTTCCTATTGCAACATTCAATAGAATTAGAGGAGAAGCATTGGCACTTCGTGCATGGGGCTATTACCATTTAATGGGCTGGTTTGGAGATGTTCCTTATTACAGAACCATGCCCGGTGTTGAAGAAATTCTTTCTGCAAAAAGAACACCAGTTGCTACAATAGTTGCAGATATGTATAAAGATTTAGATGAAGCTGTAGCCTCTTTTGATGCAGCAGGTGTTAGTCCTGTGCAAGCATTGGGGAGAGTTAATAAAGGGTTTGCATTGGGTTTGAAAGCCAAAATTGCGTTGTTGATCAAAGACTACGCTACTGCAGCTTCTGCAGCTAAAATAGTAATTGATGGAGGCAACTATGGATTGAATCCTAGTTATCAAAACTTATTTTCTTTAGCAGGTCAAAACGGAAACACAGCAAGGGAAATCATGTTTATTCAAAACTATCCTTTGGATGTAAATGAACCTCAAAACTGGGGACCTATTCTTGGTGTACCACGTCAGGTAACCAATTCTCAAAGTAGTCATTTCCCTTCTCAGCAATTGGTTGATCAATTTGAAGATAGAGCGGGTTTACGTATTGATGCTTCTACTACTTATGATCCTGCAAATCCACGTTTAAATAGAGATCGTAGATTAGCATGGAGCATTTATTTGGCTGGTGATACAATGGTCCATTTTGCATCTAAAACTGCTGCTTTGCCTTATAATAATTTACGTGAGAGAACCATTTTTGGTTTTTATGCTAATACTCGTAGAAAGTTTAACTGGAATACAAACGTTTATGATAATGTTACAACTAACAATGATTGGATAGGAGCACAAGCTGCGGGTATTCAATGGCAAGTAAGTGCAACAGGAAGTATTGGTGGTGTTGGGTATGTTTGGAATAAATACAACGATACTACTCAGTATACATTTGAATCAAAAGTTGGTTATGTATTAATGCGTTATGCCGATATTTTACAAACCTATGCAGAAGCAAAAATTGAGTTAAATCAAATTGATGCAACGGTTACAACTGCAATTAATTTAGTTCGTGCAAGATCCGGACAACCAGCTGTTGTTTTAGGTTCTCAAGCTGCAATGCGAACTATAATTCGTAGAGAAAGAGCCGCAGAATTTGCTGGTGAAGGCATGCGTTTGTTCGATTTAAGAAGATGGGATATTTATGGTAAAGCCAATAGTATGTCTGTAGTAGGTGCCGCTTTAAATCCAGCAGTTGTTCCTGAAAAACCAACATTTGATGCAGACAATATTCCAAATTATTCTGCTAGTTTAACTCGTAGAATTGCTTTTAGAAATCAAACAAGGGTGAATACCAATGTTAAATACAAACTTTGGCCTATTCCTCAATCGGAGATTGATAACAATCCTAACTTAATACAAAACACTGGCTGGTAAAATAGTTTTCATAGTTTGGTTATTAGTTTTTTAAGCAGGCGTTATGTTTCATAATCGCCTGCTTTTTTTTAAACTTATTTGTATGAAAGAAAGATACTTGAATTTGGATGCGTTGCGTGGATATGCAATATTCACAAAGATTTTATCAGTAAGCATTGCATATGGACTCTCAAAGCCAGCTTGGATGTTTCATGCACAAGTTCCTCCACCCAATCATCAATTCAATCAAAACTTAGCAGGAATAACTTGGGTAGACTTGGTATTTCCTTTCTTTATTTTTTGTATGGGAGCTGCCATTCCTATTGCATTAAAAAAATATACTATTACAAATGATAATAAGGAAGTAATTGTTACTGCGGCAAGACGATTTTTTTTATTGACTTTTTTTGCTTTGTATTTAGAACATTTTAAATCGAATCGAATTCTTGCTACGCCAAACAATGGAACATATTGGTTGTCGTTAGCGGGCTTCCTATTATTGTTTTTAGCATTTAGTAAGTTGGGTTCTTTCTTCAATAAAAGAGTAGAAACAATTATTAATTTATCTGCAATGGCAATTGGTATTGCTGCTTTGGTTTTGCTGCCTTTAAATAATGGCCTCGGCTTTAAAATCGGAACAAGTGATATCATTATTATCGTATTAGCTAATATGGCTTTTTTTGGCACTTTGGCTTGGTGGTTTACAAGAAATAATGTCATATTGCGTTTAGGTATTTTACCTTTTGTATTGGCAATATTTTTGGGATCGAAAATACCTGATAGTTGGAATGAATTCATTTATTTATTAACTCCATCTGCAGCTATCTATAAATTCTATTTCTTAAAGTATTTATTCATTTTAATTCCTGGAACAATAGCTGGAGATTGGCTATTGAAATACAAGGACACTAATCCATTCGAGGTTAAAACGAATAATAATTTTAAAATAGTTGGGCTCCTCTTTTTATTGATTATAGTATTAAACTTATTGTTTTTATTTACCCGTCAGTTGGCAGCAAATCTTTTACTCACCATTTTATTATTGTGTGTTGCTAATTGGCGAATAAAGAAAATGGTGTTAAGTAATAAAGTTTTGGTTGAACAATTTTTTTATGCAGGTGCATTTTCTTTGTTATTGGGCTTAAGTTTCGAAGCTTATGAAGGCGGAATTAAAAAAGATATTTCTACTTATAGTTATTATTTTGTAACTGTTGGATTGGCTTTTTTTAGTTTTATTGTACTGGCAGTTATTCAATCTTTTGCCATAGCAAAACCAATTCATCGGTTCATGGTTTTGTCTGGTCAAAATCCAATGATGGCATATGTTTCAGGTTCTTTATTGATATTGCCTTTGATGCACTTAACTGGAGTCATTCACTATTGGAATGGAATGAATAGCAATTTTTTATTAGGATTTTTAAAAGGGTTGCTCTTTACTTTAGTGGCTTGCGGAATT
This sequence comes from Sphingobacteriia bacterium, assembly GCA_031422175.1. Taxonomy (GTDB): domain Bacteria; phylum Bacteroidota; class Bacteroidia; order Chitinophagales; family Chitinophagaceae; genus Sediminibacterium. Next base: position 14,536 of record JANOQC010000158.1, read on the forward strand.
ACCATTCCATTCACCAAAAAAGGGATGGTTTGGAAATCTTGAGTTAATTCAATTCAAACACCAAATTACCTCCTGCTAATAATTGTTGATGTGTTAAATAGTTGGAGCTTATTTTTTGGTTATTCAAAAAAATGGCTTTTACAAATTGTTGTTTTCCATTTTGCTTATTGCTGTTTTTTGTACTGATATGTAATTGCTTGTTATTGGGTAATTGTATTGTTGCTTTCTCAATTAAAGGATAACCAAATACATATTGGCCAGAAGCCGGATTCATCGAATACATTCCTAAAGCACTCCAAATATACCAGGCACTCATTTGACCACAATCATCATTACCCGTTAATCCATCAGGCCCTGTTTTATACATACTATCTGTTACCACTTTGATCCATTTAGCCGTTTTTTCAGGATGCCCTAAAGCCGTGTACATGTAAATGATATGATGACTAGGCTCATTCCCGTGTGCATATTGGCCAATTAAACCTGATACATCAGCAGAAGTATTTTCTCCATGTAATTCGGAAGATGCTGCAAACAAATCATCTAATTTTTTTACCAATTGCTCTTTGCCTCCATATAATTTAGCTAAGCCCTCCACATCATGTGGTACAAAAAAACTATGCTGCCATGCAGTGCCTTCGATATATTGTCCATCAAAACCATGCTCCGATAATAATGGATCAAATGGTTCTATGAATTTACCCTTACTGTCTTTCGCACGCATAAAACCAGTGGACGCATCAAACAATTGCTTGTAACTACCAGCACGTTTCATGAATAAATCATAATCTGCTGGTTTATTCAATTTTTTAGCAACCTGTGCAATGCACCAATCATCAAATGCATATTCTAAAGTCATGGTAACACTCCAGCCATGCTTATCCTGTGGCAGGTATCCATATTGAATATAAGCTGGGGTGCCTCTTTCTTTTTGAAAAGCCGATTTATTCATTGCTTCATATGCCATGTTATAATCAAAGCCTTTAATGTTTTTTAAAATAGCGTCTGCAATAATTGGTACACTATGATAACCTGTCATCGTATTGGCTTCCCATGTACTTAAATCCCAAACAGGCAGAAGGCCATTATCTTCATACAATTGCAACATGCTGTTGATCATATCCGGTAACCGATTGGTTTGTGTAATAGTAAACAATGGATTCAGTGCCCTGAATACATCCCATTGTGAAAAAACAGTATATTTCTCTTTGCTTTTAGTAAAGTTTTTTTGGAGATTGTTATGTGTTTGATATGCACCATCTGCATCACTATTTACAACTGGTGCCATACAAGTTCGGTACAATGAAGAATAAAACTTGGTGGCAAAATTCTTGTCATTAGTATTGATCTTTATTTTTTGCAATTCAGCTTCCCAGAGTGCATCTGCTTTTTTCGCAGTGATGTCAAAACGTTCTCCATTTGATTGATTCAATTCAACTAAAGCTTTTTCAATATTCACTGTACTAATTGAAACACGAACTTCTAAAGGAACTGCTGTATTGAATTTAAGAGCTGCTTTTACTTTATTTCCAATTGCTTCATTTCCTGTTCTAATAGAATCATTAATAAATACCAATGATTGTATAGAGCTATTAAATCTTGCAGCAAAATATACTTTTTGTCCTTTTGCCCAACCTGTACTATATCGACAACCTACAATGGTAGAGTCATTTAATAATCGCAATACTCCTTCAGTAGTTTTATCCCAATTAATTTGAAATCCCATATCAAATCTTAACCAACCTTCCTTATCAGGAAATGTATAACGATGAAACCCAGTTCTTTTAGCTGCTGTTAATTCGCATTTGATATCATTGTTTAATCTAACGGAATAAAAACCTGGCTTTGCAGTTTCATTCTTGTGTAAGAAAGGTATTTTGATTTTTTCTTTTCTGATAAGTGAAGTATCTGTTAATGGGAGTACAGATATATCACACCAATCTCCAATACCTGTTCCACTCAAGTGTGTATGACTAAAACCTGCAATGGTATTGCTGCTATAATGATACCCACTACACCAATCCCAGCCCTCATCTCCATTGTCTGGGCTTAACTGAACCATACCGAAAGGAATAGTAGCGCCAGGATAAACATGGCCATGTCCTCCTGTTCCTAAAAAAGGGTCTACATAGTTGGTGAGTTTTTGCGAATGAGCCAAACTGGTAAAAGCAAAAATGCCAACCATACAATAAAGACACTTAATTAATTTCATTCAACATTATTTTATGTATGGATAAATTCCCTGAAACCAACTGAGTTTATCTTTTACACCTTCATAAAAAAAGAAAACTTCTCCCTTATAACCACTATTTCTATTACTCTGTATAAACTGTGTCATTAATCCATCACTTTGTATTGTAGCCCCTGATTTAACCAATACGCCAGGATAAAATGCAACGGCCGGATTTTTGTAATATAATTTTTGTTGATTGAGCACATTGTCATAATCATTTATTGTATACCTATAACACTGTGGCATTACTGCATCTATCCAACTACTATCAACCCAAGTTGGCCAGTCTTGTAAATATTCATTGATACTAAACGGATAAGGGCTAGGTGACATGGTAAATTGAACAGCAGGCTTAATAGCTTTTACTTCGTTTCTTAATCGCTTTACAAAAGCATTGAGTTTATTGGCTCTCCATCTTATCCAACCCGCATCTGCACTGTTTCCCGGAGGAGAAACTCCAGCATTTTCTGCTTTGTATAAGGCAGTTGTGTATGTATCATAGCCACCTGTAGAAGGCATAGCTGGTAAACGATCATCACCTTGTACACCATCGATATTATAATTGGTTACAACTTCTTTAAATAAATCTACCATGAACTGTTGTACTTCGGGGTTGATGCCATTCAACCAATCAAAACCATTCTTCACCACTAATTGCCCATTGATATCTCTTGCTGCCCATGAAGGTTTTGCAGCTACAATCAATCCACCATTTGCAGAATAAGAAGATGAAAATCCATACTCAAACCAGGCATGTACTTTGATACCCGCCAATTTTCCTTCATCTATACATTCTTGTAATGGATCTCTCCCTGCATATCTTTCTAATTGTCTTCTGCCAATTAATCCTTGCATCACTTCACTTGGATAAATGGTTCTTGCATTATTATATACTACTACATAAATATTATTGATACCAGCATTTTTGCAAGTAGTAACCATCGCTTTTACATTGTCTCTACTATCCAAAGCTGTACTTGCTGCGGTAGTGATCCAGGCTCCACGAACCGCATTAAGGTCCCAAGAAGGTGTAGGAGGTGGGGTTGGAGTAGGAGTAGGGCTTGGGCTTCCACCACTAGAACCCTTCGAACAAGCGCTAATTGTTACACTTAATATGATCAATGAAAACAGCGAAAATTGCTTTAATTTGGGTAAGCAGGCAAACATATTTTGACGATTTTTTGAAATATTTGTCTAACTTAATTAAAAAAATTATAAATTCACTATAAGTTATTAAATTTTTTAATTAAAGGCCCTTTTTTAAGCAAAGAGCCTCAAAATGAAACGATTTTGCCAACTCCAGCCTCTTTACAAAGGTCGCCCATTTATTGGATTCCAAGTACTTGGTTTGCAATGGGTTTGCCTTTTGTAGCATTAGCTACTGCCAGTTCTATTATGTATAAAAACTTGGGAATTTCCGATTCCCAAATTGCTTTTTGGACTTCACTCATCATGTTGCCCTGGACCATTAAGCCATTATGGGGTCCCTTTTTGGAAATGTTTAAAACCAAAAAATTCTTTGTTTATACCACACAGATTTTTACAGGTTGTTTGTTCGGATTGGTAGCATTAACTTTAAAAGCAGACCATTTTTTTAGTTTATCCATTGCTGTTTTATCGATCATCGCATTCAGTGGTGCAACCCATGATACCGCTGCAGATGGAGTGTACCTAAATGAATTAACTCCAAAATTACAAGCTCAATATGTAGGTTGGCAAGGTGCTTTTTATAATGTTGCCAAAGTTTTATCTGGAGGTGCATTAGTATATCTGGCTGGTGAAATGGAAAAAAAATATGGTATTGCCAATGCATGGATGACCGTAATGTTTATTTATGGAATTATCATGGTTGTGCTTGGATTGTATAATATGAAAATGCTACCGTCAGGTGGCAAAGCAGCAGAAGTTCATTCTTTCAAGGAAGGTATAAACACATTGCAAGATGTGATCATCACTTTTTTTCAAAAGAAAAATATATGGTACAGTCTCTGTTTTATTGTATTCTATCGATTTGCTGAAGGGCAGGCAATTAAAATCACCCCTTTGTTTTTTAAAGCAGCAAGATCGGAAGGTGGATTGGGATTGAGTACTTCTCAAATTGGTGTTTTATATGGAGTGTTTGGTGCTATTGCATTTGTTGCAGGATCTATTGCAGCAGGTTATTTTGTGTCTAATAAAGGATTGAATAGAAAAACATTGATGTTGCTTTGTGCTTTCTTCAATGTTCCATTTATAGCATATGCATTTTTAGCAATCACACAACCTGAAAATGTTTATGTGATTGGATCTGCTGTGGCTTTTGAATATTTTGGTTATGGATTTGGCTTTGTTGGATTGATCTTATTCATCATGCAAAATATTGCGCCCGGAAAATACAAAATGGCTCACTATGCTTTTGGTAGTGGATTGATGAATCTTGGTTTCATGATTCCTTCTATGATCAGTGGATTTGTAAGTGATTTTTTAGGCTATAAAGAATTTTTTATATGGGTATTGATTTCTACCATTCCTGCATTCTTGATAACTTGGCTGATACCTTTGAAAAAAGCAGATGAAAATGATTTGGAAACCGATCCGATTGATATTTAATTGAATCATTTGAATGCAAGTTTTTATTAAAAATAATTGATATAATATGTTGATCACTGGAACTTTTATAGACGAGATTAGTCATGATATACCTCACCAAAATTGGGGACCTGTAGAGTGGGAAATAGATTTTCAGCATATGAAAGCAGCTGGAATAGATACGGTAATTGTTATAAGAAGTGGTTACAGAAGATTCATTACTTATCCTTCGGCTTATTTGATGAAAGAATACGGATGCTATGCTCCTCCAATTGATTTAATAGACCTATACCTGCAATTAGCAGAGAAATACCAGATGAGTTTGTACTTTGGTTTATACGATAGTGGTATTTATTGGGATACCGGTAATATGCAAGTAGAAATAGATTCAAATAAATTTGTGATTGATGAAGTGTGGAAATTGTATGGTCATCGGAAAGCATTTAAAGGATGGTATATCAGTACAGAAATTAGTCGAAAAACCAAAGGAGCAATAGAAGCATTTAGTAGCTTAGGCAATATGTGTAAACAAATCAGCGATCAATTGCCCGTTTTAATTTCTCCCTGGATCGATGGAAAAAAAGCAGTCATGGCTGCTTCTGGTACATTGTCTAAATCGGATGCAATTTCTGTAAAAGAGCATGAACAAGAATGGGATGAAATATTTCATGGGATACATCAATCCATTGATGCAGTTGCATTTCAGGATGGTCATATCGATTATTTTGAATTGGACCAATTTTTTAGTGTAAATAAATTATTGGCAGATAAATACAAACTTGCCTGTTGGACAAATGCAGAATCTTTTGACAGAGATATGCCTATTAAATTCCTACCCATCAAGTTTGAAAAACTGAAATTAAAATTAGAAGCTTCAAAAAAAGCTGGTTATGATAAAGCCATCACTTTTGAGTTCAGTCATTTTATGAGCCCTCAATCATCTTATATACAAGCACATCATTTATTCAATCGGTATATGGAGTACAAAAAAAATCAATAGTGTCATGAAAAAGATAAGCAGCATTTTAATCTTTTGTTGTATTTGCTTTATTGCAAAAGCACAACCAAAACAACAGCCGGTCTTGAGAGGTACATGGATCACCAATGTTGCAAGTGATGCAATGCGTAGCCCTGAAAATGTTCAAAAAGCAGTAATGAATTGTAAGAAGAATGGACTTACAGATATTTTTGTGGTTGTCTGGAATGGGGGAGTCACCATGTATCCAAGTGAAGTGGTCAACAAATATATTAGCATCAAACAATCGGCGATTTATAACAATTTTGATCCATTAAAAGCATTTGTAACTGAAGGTCATAAAGTTGGTTTAAGGGTACATGCTTGGTTTGAATTTGGTGCAGCTTATGCATATAAAGACAGCTCCTCGCATGGATGGTTAGAAAAATATCCTACTTGGGCTGGAAGAAATAATAAAGGTGAACTACTCAAAAAGAATGGTTTTTTTTGGTGGAATGCCATGAATCCGGATGTACAAACTTTTTTACAAAAACTCATGATAGAGGTTGTTAAAAATTATGATGTAGATGGAGTACAGGGCGATGATCGTTTACCAGCCATGCCAGGTGAAGGAGGTTACGACCAGTATTCAGTTGAATTATATAAAAAAGAATTTGCAGGGAAAATGCCTCCTGATAATGCAAAAGACTCTGCATTTATACAATGGAAGGCCAACAAGATCAGTGCATTCGGAAAAAATTTGTATCAAAGTGTAAAACTACAAAGAGCCAATTGTTTGGTTACTTGGGCACCGAGTATTTTTCCTTGGAGCAAAGAACAATATTTACAAGATTGGCCAGCTTGGTTAAATGGCGGATATGCCGATTTGATCATTCCGCAATTGTACCGATATAATATAGGTGGGTATGAAAAAATCTTAAAAGAATTATCAACTCAAGTGCCCGATAAATTAAAACATAAAATATTTCCTGGTATCCTAACTTCTTTAGGAGATGGTTACAGAGTAGATCCTCTAATGTTAAAGCAAATGATGGAGTTGAATAGAAAATATGGTTATAATGGAGAAGTGTTTTTCTATTATGAATCTGTAAACGCATTTAAAGAACCATTGTATCAATAATAATTTTAATCAAATGGGTAAATGGGTTTGCATATTTTTTTTATTTTTTCCTCATTTTTTAAATGCTCAAAATGAGCCTAAATTTTTTGCATTTACGCAAGCATCTGTTAGAGAAAAAACAAAAAATGATTTAATTAAATTAGTAGATGCTACAGTAAAAATTCCTTTGGTAGATAGCAATTATCAAAAGTGGAAGTCGGCGTTTTGGGCCATGGAGATCATGATGTACAAGCCAAAATCATTTGAAGCAAATATTCCCAATTATTTCAATCAATTTAAAAAATTGAATGCGTCATTACAATGGGCTTTTTTAGAAGCACTATTCACCTTATATCCTGGAACATATGCAAATGAAGCAAAAAATGTTGTGGATGAATCAAAAACCGATAAAATTAAAGTGTTAATCTTTCAATACCTTTATATAGGTAAACGGTCTCCCGACTTCCATAAAGAGGATTTGTTTTTTCAAAGTACTTATTTCCAATTATTCCAATGGAATGAAATAAACAATTCTACTGTTCTGCCAATAAAAGAATCAATTGTATTAAATAAGGATTTTTTACCCAAACAATCTGTATTAATAAGCTTTCAATACAAAGACAGAAATCGCCCCGGCTATTTAATGATTCGAACAGCAGAAAATAAATGGGTTACCGATAAAAAAAATGAACCATTAAGGTTTACCCAATTGGCAAGATCAATAACCAATATGCCTTATTTTTTAACCAATGGAAATACCCCGCAAGGTTTATTTCGAATTACTGGATTTGATACTTCAAACAATAATTGGATTGGTCCTACTGCCAATTTGCAAATGTTGATGCCATACGAGCAAAATAATGGACCATCATTTTTTTCAAATAGATCAGATGAAATTGACAATAAAAAATTTTACCAAACTTTATTAGGTCCATTGTCCAGTATTCCTGGATTATGGCAGAGTTACGAAGCAGGAAAGATCGGTCGCTCAGAAATAATTGCTCATGGAACTACCATACCTACTGAGTTTTATGCTAAAGAACCATATTTTCCATGTACGCCATCATTGGGTTGTTTATGTAGCCCTGAAATTTGGAACGAAGAAGGAATACTGGTTTCAAGTGTTCAGGCCGAATGGATTGATGCAGTAAAAAAACTTCCTCAACAACCTACTTATTTATTAGTGATTGAATTATAAGGCGATGAAAAAAATTACCTTCTTTATTTATTTATTTGCGTTTCTAATAACGATGAACGCATGTTCAAAATCATCTTCATCAACTCCTACAACTACTACACCACCAGTTGTAATAGTCTCAGGTGCAAAACTGATGACTTTACCAGCTGGGTGGAAATATTCCTCTTTGATTAGTTCTGGATTTCCTGATGGTATTGAATTGTATTTTTTTGATAGTATTTATGCAGGCAGAAAAACAAAAATGTTTTGTATTGCTTATAATTCAAAGAATACTTTATTTGAGTTTAAACCTGTGCTCTCAACTACCGCCAAAAAACTAAGTGATTTTAATAAAGATGAAGCTGGAAGAGTGCTTGCTTGTGTAAATGGAGGATATTTTGGGTCAAATCAATCCTTTAGTTTGGTCAAATACAATGGTGGAGCAGTAGCTTCTGCAAACATTAAAACTCTCTCAAGAACATTCAATGGAGTAGCAACCACTTATTATCCAACAAGGGCTGCCTTTGGAATTAGTTCAACAGGAGATCCATCCGCTTCTTGGATTTATAACGTAGGAACTGGGAATGATTTGATCTATCAATATCCTTCTCCTAATGCAAATGCAGAAGGTGTAGCACCACTACCTGTTCCTACAGAGATATTTCCAGCAGGGGCTTCTTTATGGAATATCCAATCTGCAATTGGGGGATCTCCTATGTTGCTGCGTAATAATGCAGTAAATATTACAGATGTGCAGGAATTAATAAGCATCAATAATACTACCTCTCGCCCAAGAACAGCTATTGGGTATACCAATAACAACTTAATCATACTCTTAGTAGTTGAAGGAGATAATCCTACTGCTGGTTACGACGGGATAAATCTAGCTGAATTAGCTGCTGCAATGAAAAATCTGGGTTGTACCAATGCCATAAATTTAGATGGCGGCGGGTCTAGTTCAATGATAGCAGGTGGACAATTACTCAATCGACCAGGCGATAATGGGGTTGAAAGACCTGTAGTAAGTGCAGTATTGATCAAACAACGTTAGTCTTCTAAGTTTATCTCAGATAAGCTGCTTTTATTTCTATGATTTTCATCATGTTTATGGTTGTCCTAAAACATATCAATCGATGATGCTTCACCTTTTTAAGCAATAGGCTCGTTGGTAATTTTGTGTTGTAAGAAAAGTTGTTAAATCAACAATTACTCATAAAAACCAACTGTATGAATCTCACAAATCTTTCTTTTAAAAAACTAGGTTCCCTTTTAGGAATTGTTTTGTTGTTTTCTTTCAATTTGTTTGCTCAAGTAAAGTATCAATCAAAAGGAAATCTTTCCATTATTGTTAGTGGAACATCAACTCTTCACGATTGGGATATGAAATCGGGTACTGGAAATTTTGAAGGAATCTTTACAGTAAACACTACTGGTGCAATAACTGCAGTAAGTGGAGTGAGTTTTTCTACAACAGCAGAATCTTTAAAAAGCGGAAAGGGTTCAATGGATAAAAATGCATATAAAGCATTAAAAACCGACAAAGCATCCACCATTACTTTTTCAGCCAATAATTGCGCTGTTACAGCTATAGATGCTTCTAATTTCTTAGTAAAATCTATAGGAAAATTAAATATTGCAGGTAAAATCTTGGATGCTGATATGAACGCTACTTGCAAAGTAAATGCCGATAAGTCTATTAATATAATGGCTTCCAAAAAAATAAGCATGAAAGACTTTTCCATGGAGCCACCTTCCTTTATGATGGGAACTATTAAAACAGGAAACGATGTGACACTAAAATTTGATTTTAATATTTATAAATAAACTTTTTACTACACTATCATTAACCAAAACTAAAATTTATGAAACATCAATTACACAGGTTAAAAAAAACAATTACTTTTCTATTCTTTGGGCTACTGCCTGTTGCCCTTTTAGCACAGCAATCAAAATTATCCAATTTTAGGCCTTATGATAAAACTGGAATGAATATGTTCGAAACACTCAAATCTGACACTGTTCCATTCAATGGATTAGCGGTAAGATGGGGAGCTGGATTCACCCAACAATTCCAAAATCTTAAACACGAAAATCCAGGGGCTCTCAATAATACAGGAACAGGTGCAAATCGTTTGTATCCAATAAAGAATGGATTTATGACTGCCCAAGCTAATTTATTCATGGATGTGCAATTGGCAGATGGAATTAAATTAAATGTTACCAGTTATATGTCTTCTCGTCACCACAACGAGTTTTGGGTAAAAGGTGGATATATCCAATTTGATAAAGTGCCATTTAAGGGTGAATTCTGGGATAATATTATGAAAATTGCAACTGTCAAAATCGGACATTTTGAAGTCAATTATGGCGATCAACACTTTCGTAGATCTGATGGTGGCCAAACATTGTACAATCCATTTATGGAAAATTATATCATTGATCAATTTGCAACAGAAATTGGAGGAGAGGTATACATTCAAAAAAATGGTTTGTTTGGAATGGTAGGAATGACCAGTGGTATGATTAAAGGAAGTATTGATTCATTTCCTATAACTCTACAAGATCCAAATACTGCTAGGAATCCTTCTATCTATTTCAAGGGAGGGATAGACAAACAAGTTAATAACGATTTGAGATTTCGTTTATCTGCAAGCTTATACACCAACAGTAGTAATGCAGGAAGTGGATTAACAATTTATGGTGGAGATAGGACAGGCTCAAACTATCAAAATGTTATGGAAAAGGGTATTCCAGGATCATTGCCTGCAACAACAGCAGTTGCATTCTCTGGAAGGCTCAATCCAGGATTTTCAAAAACCATTACTGCAACTATGTTTAATGGATTTATGAAATACAAAGGGTTAGAAATATTTGGTACATATGAATTTGCAAGTGGAAGAACTAAAGCCGAAACAGACAAGAGAAATGTTACTCAATATGCTATTGAAGGTGTATATAGATTCGGAAAAGAAGAAAATTTGTTTATTGGTTACAGATACAACGGAGTAACTGCCAGACTTGCTGGATTTGTTTCTGACATAAAAGTGAATCGCTCTGCTTTTGCAGCTGGATGGTTCTTAACTAAAAATGTATTGTTGAAAGGAGAAATTGTTAACCAAAAATATATTGATTTCCCTTCTGCCGATTATCGTTCATTGGGTAAATTCAATGGATATACCATTGCAGCAGTTGTGGGTTTCTAAAAAAGGTTTTTATGGTGTATTATGGCCGGGTGAATTTATTTCACTCGGCTTTTTATTATTCGTATTTTAGGGAAAGCATGAGAGTCTATTTACTATTCATTGGATTACTAATTATTAAACCGTTATTCAATTTGCCGGATGCAAAAGTATCTTGGGTAGTGATGCAGGGGAGTAGTTTAACTGTAAATGGTAGTACAAACGTAAATAAATTTCAATGTGAAATAGTAAACTATAATTTACCAGATACGATTACCTGTTTTAAAGTACAAGCAAAAGGAGTTATTCTGCCAATGAATGGTAAACTCAATTTAAGTATTGATGCTTTTGATTGTCACAATAAAATGATGACCATTGACTTGCGGAAAACACTGAAAGAAAAAGATTTTCCGATACTTTCAATAAAATTTATTTCTATTAATAGCTTCCCTGATTTTAAAAATCCAACTAAAATATCAGGTATTGTTGATATTGGGCTTGCAGGAGTTAGCAAGAAATTTGAAATCAATTATTTATTTACTTTGGATGAAAAACAACAAGTGCATTTAAAAGGAGACCAAAAAATTCATTTTTCTGATTTCAATTTGAACCCGCCAAGTAAATTAGGCGGTATGATTAAAGCCAAAGATGAATTATTTGTAGAATTCAAACTCAATTTAAAGTCAACCGGATAAACTTTATGGATTCATTTTAGCAAAAATTATTCCTGCAACGCTAGCTTGAAATAGTCCAAATAGTAACCAAGAAAGCACCATAATAGTTGATACTTCTATCTGGCTATAAGTTAACCATAGTATTGGAAAAAGGCCAGTGATAGTATAAACAATGCCAAATTCTATTCCTCTTAATACCAATGGTCCTTTAAACGATGTTTTGAATTTTTCCCAAAAAAAAGATAATGCAAAACTAATCACCATAGCATGGGTATAAAAAAATAGATCCCTTGATTGATCTGAGATAAAAACACTACTTAAATATTCCACAAAAAAAGGAGCCAAAAAAGGTATTTGAACTGCAAAAAATAAACCACCATAGGAGAATATTGACAATACAATTCCTGCAATAAATCCACTGAAGAGTAATTTCTTAATTGGAACTATATTCATTATTTACAACCACTTAATTTAAATCAAAAATAGGCTATTTCTTTTACAGCAGTTGATTATAGAAGTGATTAAGATGGCTAATGTTTAAATCTTTCAAATGCACTCCTTTCTAACTCTTCTCGATGATCAGGGTGGGCTAAGTTTACTAGCGCTTTTGCTCTTTGCTCCATATTCATACCAAATAAATCAACCGCACCATATTCTGTGATTACCCAATGAATATGGCCTCTAGTAGTAACCACACCTGCTCCTTGTTTCAATAAAGGAACAATTCTAGAAACTCCTTTTGATGTAACTGAAGGAATAGCTATAATCGGTTTACCTCCTTCAGATAGTGCAGCACCCCTGATAAAATCCATCTGACCACCAATACCAGAATATTGATAAGTGCCGATTGAATCGGAACAAACTTGACCGGTAATATCTATTTCAATGGCACTGTTTATTGCTGTTACTTTTGGATTTAAACTTAGCACTCTTGGGTCATTTACATAACTAATATCCAAGGCTTTAATAATAGGATTGTCGTCTGCAAAATCATATAATCTTTTTGTTCCTAACATAAAGGAAGTAACACAGTATCCATTTACAATTTTCTTTTGAGAATTATTAATAGTACCATTTAAAATTAAAGGAATTGCTCCATCCGAAAACATTTCTGTATGTAAGCCTAAATTTTTATGATTGGTCAAGTTTTTTAAAACTTGATCTGGTATGGTACCGATACCCAATTGCAATGTGGCACCATCTTCTACTAACTCTGCAACAATTTTTCCAATTTTTTCATTGATTGCATTGGCGCCATCAGAATAACTTACTTCTGGTAAAGGTTCATCAACCCAAACCGCAGCATCAAAACTGCTAAATGGAATAAATGCATCTCCGTGAACGCGAGGCATGTTAGGATTTACTTGAGCAATTATTTTTTTAGTCATATTGCTTGCAGAGCGAGCAATATCTACTGAAGTTCCTAATGAACAATAGCCATGTTTATCTGGAGGAGATACTTGTATAATAGCAATATCTAAAGGAAGAATATTTCTAGTAAACAGTAAGGGTATTTCACTCAAAAAAATGGGAATATAATCACCCATTGCACTATTTACTGCTTTTCTATTACTTTCCGAAACGAACAGTGAATTCATGAAAAAATGCCCCGCTAAATCTGGGCTATTCAGATCAATACCGTGTTGGGTCATACTTACAATTTCAACATTTTCCAAACGATCTTTTTGTGCAATTAACTCCCTCATTAAGTGTAAGGGTGTTGCAGCACTTCCATGAATAAATATTCTAGTATTAGATTGAACTAATTGTATTGCTTCTGCAGCGGTTTTATAGCTTTGATTCTTAATCATAAATTAAAATAATTATTTAATGCTACAAAAATACTTCATTAGAGGTTTTATACCATTTTAGAGTATATGAGTTTAATCATATATCAATATGATTTAAATTTAGGTGCTAACCATTTACAAATATTTACAACAACCAAAATCTCAGGAATGGCTATAGAAAAAATTGATAAATAAGTAGTATTATTGTGTCAATTAAATTGACAATAATGAATATTTCAACAGCTAAGTTTCTTAATCTTTTAATGGGTGGTCTTTTTTTGGTTATGTTGATTTCTTGTGCAGCTCCCAAAAAATCAGTTGGTGTTTGGGTCAATAAAGAAAAAATTGAAGGGAAAAGTTATCCCAGTATTTTTATAATTGCACAAACTCAAAATATACAAGCCAGACAAATTGTAGAAGACGATATTGCTAAAAGAGCTATAGAAATTGGTTATAAAGTAGTAAAGAGTATCGATGTAATGCCGCCTGTTTTTGATGGCGGCAAACAACCAACCAAGGAAGAAGTTTTGGCAAAAGTAAAAGCTGCTGGCTGCGATGGTATTTTTTTAGTTACGCTGGCTCGTAAAGAAGAAAATTTAAAATACTCTCCAGGAACCGAAGTTTATGCTCCTACAAATTACGCTACTTGGAGTGGTAATTTCTTTGGATTCTATAGTAACTGGTCATCTGTAACCAGCACTCCAGGTTATTACGATAAAGAAAAAGAATATTT
>JANOQC010000159.1:0-16779 GCA_031422175.1 Sphingobacteriia bacterium
ATCAATGCCGATACGGTATATCCAACAGCTAGTATGGTAAAAGTTCCAATATTGGTAGGCATTATGGACAAAATGGATAAACATGAATTGAATTACCATCAAACACTTACTTATACCAAGAATTTATTTTATGATGATGGAGATGTGGTTGGTAATTTAAAAGACAGTGCAAAAATTGAATTGAGTAAAGTAATAATGCTCATGCTTACTACTAGTGATAATACCGCTAGTTTATGGTTGCAACAATTAGCCGGTACAGGAACTCGCATTAATGAATTAATGGAATCCAATGGTTTATCTATTACAAGAGTAAATAGCAGAACACCAGGTAGAGAAAACAACAGAACCCAATATGGATGGGGGCAAACAAGCCCTAGAGAAATGGTGCAACTAATGGAAATGATAGCTACTAAAAAATTATTGAATGATACTGCCAGCGAAAAAATGTTGCGACTCTTGGGCAGAAATTATTGGGATGAACAAGCATTGTCTCAAATACCAGCAGGTGTTTTTGTAGCGAGTAAAAATGGTGCAGTAAATGCAAGCCGTAGCGAAGTATTATATGTAAATGCTGATGATGCGCGTTATGTTTTTTGCATCTGCACCAAAAACAATCAAGATAAATCTTGGGAAAATTCCAATGAAGCATGGGTGCTTACAAATAAGTTGAGTAAATTACTTTGGGAGTATTTTAACTAAACAACACATACACCAACCAACTCATTCCGTAAGCTAGCACAGTCATGTAAACAAATTGAAAAGCTGGCCATTTCCAGGTTTTGGTTTCGCGTTTTACTATGGCTAATGTACTCATGCATTGCATGGCCAATACATAAAACACCATTAATGATAAGGCAGCAGGTAAGGTGTATACTTTTCTGCCATCCGCATGGGTAGCGGCTTGCAATTTAGCACGAAGCGATTGGTCATCATCTGCTTCAACACTATAGAGTGTGGCCATGGTGCCTACAAATACTTCTCTTGCAGCAAATGATGTAATGAGTGCAATGCCTATTTTCCAATCGTATCCTAAAGGTGCAATAGCAGGTTCAATGGCCTTGCCTAAAATACCTGCATAAGAATGTTGTAATTTTTCTGCTGATGCAACTCGCTTCAATGAATCTTTCGATGCTGGTGCTGCTTGAATCATAACAGCATATTTATTTTCTACATCATCAATGGCTTTGCCTGGTCCGAATGAACTTAGGAACCACAAGAGCAAACTAATGATCATAATAACTTTTCCTGCATCAGTAACAAATATTCTTGCTTTCTCTACCATGGTAATGCCTACATTTTTCCAACGGGGAGAACGGTAAAGCGGTAATTCTAAAATGAAAAAACTTTTCTCTTTGATATTGATAAACCATTTCAAAATATAGCTAACAAATAGCGCCATGAATGTGCCCAGAAAATACAAAGCCATCATCACCAAACCTTGCAAACTGATAAAGCCAAAATAATAATGATCATCAATTACCAAGGCTATTAAAATAGTGTACACTGGTAATCTTGCACTACAACTCATGAGTGGTGTTACCAAAATAGTGAGTAAACGTTCTTTTTTATTTTCAATATTTCTGGCACTCATGATGGCAGGTACTGCGCAAGCAAAACTGCTGATCATGGGCATTACACTCTTTCCATTTAATCCTACTTTACGCATCAAGCGATCACTTAAAAAACCGATGCGGGCCATATAGCCACTATCTTCCAGCATGGTAATTAATCCAAACAAAATCATGATCTGTGGAACAAATACCAAAATTCCACTCAAGCCTGCCACAAAACCATTGATGATCAAATTGCTCCACCATACATCTGGTAAATGAATGGCCAACCAACTACCAATATAAGCAAAGCCACTTTCAATGGCGTCCATCGGATATGTTGCAATGGCAAATACACTTTGAAACATTAAAAATAATACTGCCAATAAAATAATATAGCCCCAGGTTCGATCCAATAAAATCCGATCAATTTTATCGCTGTACATTTTTTTGTCTAATGGACCAGGCTCAACTACGTATTGTTTCATGATCTGACGAATATGCGTATAGCGTTGCATTATTTCTTCAGCCTGGGTTTTGGTAGGATTAAATTGTAAGGTTGTTACAATATTTTCAATTGCAGCATGCTTATTTGTTGGCTGCAATTCACCGTAATTGATTAAATGATGAATGGCTGCATATTTACTCAATGCAGGAAAGGAAGATTGCATTGCTGCAATAGCTGAAGGAGCTAATTTTTCTAGATCAATAAAATCAGGTTTCGAAGCATTTGCATCAGAACTAGTTGAGCTAGTTACAATGAGTTTTGAAATAGCTTTCTTTAAATCTCCCAAGCCTTTATTTTTTCTTGGGTTTACAGCAACTACTGGAATACCCAATTCTTTTTCTAGCCCGGTAATATCTATTTTAATATCTTTTTTTGCGGCCAAATCGTTCATGGTCAATGCCATGACCACTGGTATTTTTAAATCGATGATCTGACTACAAAAAAGCAAATTGCGTTTTAAATTACTGGCATCGGCTACCAATATGACCATATCGGCTTTTACATCGGGGTCGGTACCCATCATTACTTTATAAGCCACCCATTCATCGGAACGGCGGGGATATAAACTGTACGTGCCGGGTAAATCAATTAACTCAGTATCTTTTTCTTTTTCTACGGAATAGATTCCCGTTTTTTTGTCAACGGTAACCCCCGGGAAATTACCCACCTGTTGATTGAGGCCAGTAAGTGCATTAAACAACGAACTTTTTCCGCTATTTGGGTTACCTACTAATGCTATATGGAATTGCTGTTTAGACAAGGCTGCAAAACTAACTGCATGCAATGGCAGTTGGTTACGATATCGGGAACAGAATTTGGTTTCATCCACTTACATTTGTGGCATAATTTGATTTTATGAAAAAATGGGCGGCCATTTTATTGATTTTACCCTGTTTATTACAAGCGCAATCGAAGCGGAAAATAAGAATTGAAACAGAGAAAGAAAATGCAGTTATAGTAAATAACCTTAAAAAACATGTTCAATACTTAGCTGATGACAAATTAGAAGGTAGAAGAACGGGATCTAAAGGTGAGTTGTTGGCAATGGAATATATTATTGACCAATACAAACAAATTGGGCTTCAACCAAAAGGGTCCAACGGATTTTTACAAGAATTTGAAATCAACGAAGGAAAGCAAATCAACCCAAGTACCAATTTAAAAATTGATGGAAAAAATTTGCAACTATTAGACGATTATTTCCCTTTAGCTTTTAGTGCATTGAAATCAGTTAAAGGCAATCCAGCATTGGCTTTGAGTGAAGCCAATCAACCTTGGTTTAAAGATATGGCCGAATGGTTAGAAGAAAATAAATCCAACCCGCATTTTGACATTGAAGATGCTATTAAAAAAGAGGCAAATATGGCGATTGCTAAAAAAGCTACTACTCTATTTTTGATGAATAGTTCAACTGCGGTAGATAATGTGCAATTCAATAAAAATGATAAAACAACATCATTAGCTATTCCGGTTATTTATTTAACTAAGAAAGGAATAAAAAAACACCTCAACGATGCAACAGCATCTTACACTATAGAATTAACTATTTCTATCACCGAGCAAATTAGAAAAGCCAGGAATATTGTTGGCTATATCAATAACAATGCACCCACTACCGTAATTCTTGGAGCACATTACGACCATTTGGGTTACGGAGAAGATAAAAATGCATTGGATACTGGCAATATTATTCACAATGGTGCCGATGACAATGCCAGTGGAACAGCTGCCCTGATTGAGTTAACAAGATTATTACAAAAAAAATCTCCTGCAGCTAATAATTACCTCATTATCAATTTTTCAGGGGAAGAGCTCGGGCTATTTGGCAGTAAATATTGGATAGAAAATCCGACTATAACGATCACTCCCAACTATATGATCAATATGGATATGATAGGAAGATACGATACTTCCAGAAAATTAACTATTGGCGGATACGGCACTTCACCTGTATGGGGAAATATTATTCCTGAAGCAGCAAATAAGTTATCTTATAAAATAGACAGTGCAGGTAGTGGTCCTAGCGATCATGCAAGTTTTTATAGAAAAGATATTCCGGTACTGTTTTTATTTACTGGAAGTCATTCAGATTATCACAAAGCAACCGATGATTGGGATAAAATTCAATATGAAGGCGAGAAAGACATTCTAAGAATGGTGTATGCTGTCATTGAGAAAACCAATGATAAAGGAAAAATTGCCTTTACTAAAACAGCTGAACAACAAATGGGTAGGAGTACCCGTTTTACAGTTAGTTTAGGAGTAATACCGGACTATGGCTATTCGGGAACGGGCATGCGCATTGATGGTGTTAGCCCAGGAAAATTAGCCGAGAAAAAAGGCTTGCAAGCAGGTGATATTTTATTGCAATTAGGGGAATACAAATTTGTAGATGTAAATAGTTATATGCAGTCCTTATCGAAATTTAAAAAAGGAGATAAAACGATATTAATTATTAAAAGACGAACAGAAGAGAAAAAAATTGAGTTGGAGTTTTAAAATGGATGTATGAAACTGCGCTTGGATGTTGATGAAATTAATGATGACTTTTTTGAAGATACCCGCTTATTGGGTATTACTGCTACAGTAAAAAATTATCAGTTCTGTATGCAGCTGAACAATATGCTGGGCTACGATTTCAGGCTAAACCCTGATATTGAAATACACCTTAGAAAAAAAGATAGAAACTATTATTTTTCTATTTATCAGTTTGCCGAAAATCATTCACCTCTTATTCATTATCTCTATCAAAATCAATTTGATGGAGAATATTTATTGCCCGAATTTAAACATATGGATTTTTTATGGTTGATGAAATACGATTATGTTGACGACGAAAAATGCAATTGGATTAAACAAACCATTCGTAATTTAAACGGCGTTCAGATGATTGCTGAATTAACCAATGAACAAATCAAGAACAAGGGTAATATGATTTTTTAGTTTATCATGATTCTTTTTTCGGATGCTTGTGTAAGCGCTCCAATTGGTTCTGCAAAATCAGCCAACCCAAAATCAGCGAACACTTGTTGCACATCATTTATAGCTGAAGGATCTACTGCAATTAAAATACCACCATTGGTTTGTGGATCTGGCAAAATCGAAAATGCTTGCATCACATCTACTCCTTTTTCAAAACCTACTTGACTACTATAAGCATTCCAATTTCTATAGGTTGCATCAGGTACAATTCTTTGTTTTAAGTATTCTTTAGATGCGTCAATAATGTGAATTTTACTATAATCAATTCTAGCCCCTAATCCACTGCCTTCAGCTATTTCCATTAAATGACCAATCAACCCAAAGCCAGTTACATCGGTCATTGCATGTACTCCTTTAATTTTTCCTAAAGCTTCACCTACTTTATTGAGTTGATTCAATTGTTGAATTAAAATGGATAAATCAGCATCGCTCAATAATCCTCTTTTTTGTGCAGTAGATAAAATACCCACTCCCAATGGCTTGGTTAAAAAAAGTAAATCATTTTGCTTGGCTGTATTGTTTTGTTTGAGATTAACAATGTCTACAAGTCCATTCACAGAAAGGCCAAAAATGGGTTCTGTGGTATCTACACTATGACCTCCTGCTAATGGAATACCCGCTTCTAAACACATTGATCTGCCACCTTCAATTACTTCCTTGGCTATTTCAGCGGCTAGTTTCTCAACAGGCCATCCCAGAATAGCCAATGCCATTATGGGTTTTCCGCCCATAGCATATACATCGCTGATGGCATTGGCAGCAGCAATTCTCCCAAATTGAAAAGGATCGTCTACTATTGGAACAAAAAAATCGGTTGTGCTGATTAATGCTGTTCCATTGCCTAAATTGTATACTGCTGCATCATCTTTACTACTATTACCTACTAATAAATTAGGATAGTTCGGCTGGATACTCGAAGAAGCAAGTATGGTTTCTAAAACAGCTGGAGCAATTTTACAACCACAACCGGCACCATGCGAAAATTGAGTGAGTTTGATATCAGACATTATTGTTTATTTCTGCGAAAGTAAACCCTACTAAGTTGCTTACCCAATCCATTCTACAGATCCATGTGCAAAATGATTTTCTATTCCTGCTTCAACCACTAATTCGCCTAAATGATTCACCGATTTAATAGTGTAACCACTAACTATATTATTTTTTCTCAACTTCACCGTTTGCCCTTTTTTATAAAGGCATTGATTATAAGCAGACAATAAAGAATCAAAATCGTTGGCTTTAAGTTCATTCAATCTCGTTTCTAGATAGCCACAAAACTGTTTTGCAATAAGTAACGGATCAAGCGTAATTCCTATGATTTGTTTGATTGAAACCGCTTTTTGTACTAAATCGGGAAATCCGGTCTGGTTTACGTTGATACCAATTCCAACAATTGCCCAAGTCCATTTATTGCCTTGTAGGCTGTTTTCAATCAATATTCCCGCTGCCTTTCTGTCACGATAAAATAAATCGTTGGGCCATTTAATACTTAAATCTTCGGGAATATATGCAGATAAACAATCATATCCTGCTAAAGCTACCACAACACTTAACTCAAATTGTTGAGTTATAGAAAGGAAGGAACTGTCTAAAACAACAGATAATAAACAGTTTTCACCCTTGTTTGCCAACCATGTTTTACCCATTTGCCCTTTCCCAGCTGTTTGTTCCCAGGTAAAAAATGCAGCACCATGAGCAGCCAAATTAGCTTGTACCTTGTCCATGGCATAAATGTTGGTACTATTTACAGAGGATAATTCTGTAAAGGGGTTACCGATGGTACTTTTAACAGCTAATCGTGGCAAAGAATTACTATTTTTGGCAAAGTTAAGAAGGCTTTATTATTCAACTAAAATACTCAACATTATTGGAACCACTTTCTGTTCTAAAAACCCGCGAAAAAAGCGCCATTATACGTTTAACCCGAAACTCAAAAATTGTTAAAACTATTGTTCAGGCAATACTAGACAAAAAGGGTGAAAAAGTAATCAGCCTCGATTTAAAGAAAATACCCGAAGCCGCAGCCGATTTTTTTATTGTATGTGAAGCATCTAGCACTACACAAGTGAAAGCCATTAGTGATTATGTGGAAGACCAAGTAAAAAAAATATGTGGTGAGATGCCTTATAAACACGAAGGGAAAACTACAGCACAATGGGTGTTAATCGATTATGTTAATGTTGTTGTTCATGTTATGCACCCTGAGTCGAGAAAATTTTATCAATTAGAAGAAATGTGGAGCGATGCGCCTCAACAACAACATGATTTATAGGCAGTGTTAAACAATTCAACTACTATTTCTATTATAATAATAGCATTAAGCAATTTCAATGGAAAAACCGCAATCGAACAAAATGATACCCGAAAAAGGAGATAGCCCCAAAAAAGGCCCAAAATTTAACATATACTGGATTTACGCAATTATTGCTGTGATTTTACTGTCTGCCCAATTCATGCGTTTCTCACCAGACCTTACCAAAACGAGTGAGCGTGAATTTTTTGATAACATGTTAACGCAAGGCGATGTAGATAGATTGGATATTGTTAAAAATAAAGAACGTATTCGTGTTTATATCAAATCAGAAAGTTTATCCAAAGACTTTTATGTAAAAAAATTCAAAAAAGACCTTAGTAAAGAAAAATCTAAGGTTAATGGAGTACCATTATTTGAATTTGAAGTAACTGATATCAAAAGTTTTAAAGAAGAGCTAAAAGATATTTATACTGCAAACCCAACAATATCTAGAGTTTCTGAAAACCCCATTTCAGATCCAGAATGGTTTGGCCCTATATTTAATACCATGCTTTCATTGTTATTTATAGTTGGGGCATGGGTATTATTAATGCGCAAAATGGGTGGCGGTGGAGCTGGTGGCGGTGGTGGCCCTGGAGGTATTTTTAATATCGGTAAATCAAAAGCTACTTTATTTGATAAAGGAGCTAAAGTAAATATTACTTTCTCTGATGTTGCCGGATTAGATGAAGCCAAAGTGGAAG
Source organism: Sphingobacteriia bacterium (assembly GCA_031422175.1). Lineage (GTDB taxonomy): Bacteria > Bacteroidota > Bacteroidia > Chitinophagales > Chitinophagaceae > Sediminibacterium. Next base: position 8,038 of record JANOQC010000159.1, read on the forward strand.
TGATGGAAATAGTAGACTTCCTCAAGAACCCCAAAAAATACACTTCACTAGGAGGAAAAATTCCCAAAGGCGCTTTACTTGTTGGCCCTCCAGGAACTGGTAAAACTTTATTAGCCAAAGCAATGGCTGGAGAAGCACAAGTGCCTTTCTTTAGTTTAAGCGGTAGCGATTTTGTTGAAATGTTTGTTGGTGTTGGTGCCAGTAGGGTAAGAGATTTATTTAAACAAGCTCGTGAAAAAGCCCCTTGTATTATATTTATTGATGAGATAGATGCGATTGGAAGAGCAAGAGGAAGAAACGCAATCATGAGTAACGATGAAAGAGAAAATACACTCAATCAGTTATTAGTAGAGATGGATGGATTTGGCGGAGATACTGGTATTATTATTTTAGCAGCAACCAATCGTCCGGATGTGTTGGATACTGCATTGTTAAGACCTGGTAGATTTGACCGTCAAATATCAATTGATAAACCAGATGTAAAAGGAAGAGAAGCAATATTAAAAGTACACTTACAACCAATCAAAGTTTCTGAAACCTTGGATTTACATAAGTTGGCCGAACAAACCCCTGGTTTTGCAGGAGCTGATATTGCCAATGTATGTAATGAAGCAGCACTTATAGCTGCACGTAAAGGAAAAGAAGCCGTTGATATGAGTGATTTTCAAGATGCTATAGATCGTGTGATTGGTGGATTGGAAAAAAAGAATAAAATTATTGCTCCACACGAAAAAGCCATCATTGCTTATCATGAAGCTGGTCATGCAGTATGTGGTTGGTTTTTAGAACATGCTTATCCTTTATTAAAAGTAACCATTGTGCCAAGAGGCACAGCTGCTTTGGGTTACGCGCAATATACACCTACAGAGCAATATTTATATAATACCGATCAATTGATGGATCAAATTTGTATGACTTTAGGTGGAAGAGCAGCGGAAGAAATTTTCTTCGGAAAAATCTCTACTGGTGCTGCCAATGATTTACAACAAATCACTCGTATTGCATACAGCATGGTAACGGCTTATGGTATGAATAAAAAAGTGGGTAATGTAAGTTTTTACGATCCTACCCAAGAGAATACTTTTACCAAACCTTTCTCTGAAGAAACCGGAAAAATTATTGATGAAGAAGTAAGAGGAATTATCGATAACGCCTATCAAATCACCTTAGATTTGTTAACGCTTAAAAAACACGAAGTTGAAGTGTTGGCAAAAGAGTTACTCGACAAAGAAGTATTGCATAAAAGCGATGTTGAGATACTTATAGGAAAGCGTCCTTTCGAAGAGAAAAAATTATTAGAGATAGAACTTAATTCTATTATTGTACCAGGTGCTGAAATACATGATGCTCCAAAAGTGGTTGATCCAGAAGATGGTAATATCACTAATGATGAAACACCATTAAATTAAAAATGTCAGACGCTAGAACAAATATTTTAAAAAAAATTAAGCAGGCACTCCTTCATAAAGTGCCTGTTCCTTTTTCATCAAATCAAGCTACTAATAGTTCTGTTTTTCAGCCTTCTCAAGAAGCGTTAGAAATAGAATTCGCGGCTAATTTTACCGGCTTGCAAGGAAGATTCTCTTATTGCGCAAATCAATCAGAATTGGTTAATCAATTAAAAGTATTGTTTGAAACAAGGGGATGGAAAAATATTTATTGCAGAGAAGATGGCATTAAGGAAGATTTATCAAAATATCATTTAGCATTAAATTACTTTGATAATTTATCTCTTTGTGATGCAGCTATTACTGGGTGTGAATTTTTGGTGGCAAGAACAGGAAGTATATTGCTGAGTAGCGCTCAACAAAGTGGCAGAACAGTAAGTGTGTATGCTCCTGTTCATATTTGTATAGCAACTACAAAGCAACTAGTTTATGATATCAACGACTCTTTGATGCAGTTAAGAGAAAAATATATTGCAGTGTTTCCGAGTATGGTAAGTTTGGCCTCAGGGCCTAGTAGAACTGCAGATATAGAGAAAACCTTGGTGGTAGGGGTGCATGGTCCTAAAGAAGTATTTTGTTTTCTCATAGATGAATGATAAATTCAATGCATGGAACCAATAACTCCCAAATTATTTGTATACAGCTCTCTTCGTAGTGGGTTTCATAATCCAGCATACGAATATATCAGTAAACATTTTTTTCTTGAAACAGAAGGCACTGTAAAAGGCAAACTCTATGATAAAGAAACTAAAATTGTAGGTATTCCTACAGACGAAGACTTTTTTATTAAAGGGGAGTTATACCATGTTAAAGAACCAGCTGAACTTTCTTGGGCCTTGGCTCAATTAGACGATTATGAAGGTGTGTATGCAGATGAAGATGATGGAGGCGAACCGCCAAAGTATAAAAGAGTACTTACTACTGTATACCATAATGGCAGCACTAGCGATGCTTGGGTTTATTGGTATACTCGCACTATTTCTAAAGGTCATTTAATAGAAAGTGGCGATATTTTGGCTTATCTGCAAACAAAGAAATAATCAAGCATGTTAGCTACACCAGATAAAAAAATATATTTCCTCTCCGATTTTCATTTAGGTGCTCCTAATGCCTTATCTAGTTTGCAAAGGGAAAAAAAAATTATCCAATTTCTTGATCAAATAAAAGATTCAGCAGCTGCAATTTTTATTATTGGAGATATGTTCGATTTTTGGTATGAATACAAACATGTAATACCAAAAGGGTATGTACGGCTGTTGGGCAAACTAGCCGCTATTACTGATGCAGGAATTCCAGTACATTTTTTTATTGGTAACCATGATATGTGGATGAGTGGCTATTTTGAAAATGAATTAAATATCCCCGTTTACCACGAGCCTACAATATTTACTTGGAATAACAAACGATTTTATATTGGCCATGGGGACGGCTTAGGGCCTGGCGATCATGGTTATAAGTTCATCAAAAAAGTATTTAGAAATCCCTTTTGTAAGTGGATATTTGGTTGGTTGCATCCAGATTTGGGTATTGGATTAGCCAACTATTTCAGTAAAAAAAGTAGGGAGAAAACAGGAGCTGGAGATGAATTTTTTTTGGGCGAAGAAAATGAATGGCTGATTGTTTATTCTAAAGAGTTGATTCAAAAAGAGCATTTTGATTATTTAATTTTTGGGCATAGACACTTGCCAATTGATTATAAATTAACCGAACAAAGCAGGTATATTAATTTAGGTGATTGGATAAGTAATTTTACATACGCCGAGTTTGATGGTTTAGAATTAAAACTCTGTACTTACCATTAATACATAGCAAATTTTATGGAATCATTTTTACAAAAAATTATTTTAGACAACACTATAGAAAGCTATCTTTATGTGTTTGGAGTGATAGCTTTAAGTTTTATTCTCAAAAGAATTATTTCTAAGTATTTAGCAAAATTATTATTTAAACTAGTAGGTAAAGCCGGAAAAAAAATTGCCCGAGAATCTTTTCTGAGTTTGGTATTACAACCTTTGGATTTATTTTTAATTTTACTAATTGCATTAATTGCATTTGATAAATTATACTTTCCTCAAGTTTTTGATTTTAAAATTCACAGGGTTGCCATTAGGCAAATTGTAGAATCTGTTGCAGATGGAGTGCTGATACTAGCATTTATTTGGCTTTGTTTAAGGCTTATCGATTTTATTGCCATGATCCTCGAAGAAAAAGCCAATTTAACAACTGATCAAACCGATAATCAACTCATCATATTCTTTAAAGACTTTTTTAAAGCTATTCTGGTAATTATTGGGGTATTGCTTATTCTACGATTTTCTTTTAACAAGAATATTGGTAATCTGCTCACTGGATTAAGTATTGTTGGTGCAGCAATTGCATTAGCCACTAGAGAAAGTATGGAGAATTTAATTGCATCTTTTATCATCTTCTTTGATAAACCATTTGTTATTGGAGATTTGGTAAAAGTAAATGCTTTTACAGGTACAATTGAAAAAATTGGGTTAAGAAGTACACGAATTCGCACCCAAGAGAAAACTTATATTTCAGTTCCCAATAAACAAATGGTAGATACAATTATAGATAATATATCATTGAGAACTGAACGAAAAGCAGAAATTACATTAGAAATAGACTTGAGTGCAACTGCTCAACAGATAGCACAATTAATAAAAGCCATTGAGCAATTGGTTTCTCCTCCATTTTCAACGAAGTGCTTGGTGAATTTAATTGACATAGGAAAAAACGCGCATATTATTAGTATAGAATATTATTCAACTATAGAGCAAAGCATTGAAACCTTTTTAACAGAAAGGCAAACTATTTTATTAAAAATTATTGAATGGATGGAAGCCAATCAAGTTAAGATGGCTGCGGCAAACACGGATGTGACCATAAGAAACGTTTAGTTCCTGTTATCAAGTGAAGATTTTAGCTCCAATAAAAAACGTTTAAAACCGTTTAATGCGCTAACCAATTGAGTTTCCGTATCAATTTTAGCCTTATTATTTTTCAAATAGCTTTTTGCCCCTTCAATAGAAAATTTACGTTGGCGTAATAAAAAATAAATGAGTTCCAAGTTTTTTATATCCTCGGTCCTAAAAAGTCGGTCTCCCTTGCGTGTTTTTCTTGGTTGTAAAATATCAAATTCATTTTCCCAGTATCTAAGTAAAGAAGTATTTACTTTAAACCATGATGCTACTTCACTTATCGAATAGTACAACTTCTTTTGAAGTGTTTCATCATCAGGAACATCAATTAGGTCAACTGTTGCATTGATTTCTTTAAATGATTTTCTGCCTCTTTTGCTTTCTTGCTTTGACGTTTCTTTGGGTACTGTTGGAGCTTTTATTTTCACAACAATCTGTTCGCTGGAATATACTATTTGCGTGGCGTCTAAAATAGGAGCAGGAACATCCATTATTTCTTGAGCAGCACTTAATGAGGCTGTATGAATTGGTGCAACTTCCTCTTTGAGTGATTCTTTTGGAGAAATAATATGGGTTTTTACTGGCTGTTTGAATTTTTTTGATTGCGCTGGATTTTCCACAGGCATTCCAAAAAGATCCAACTGTTGTATTATTTCTGCCATATATTAAAATTAGCAACATTTTTTTGTTGCTGCACCTAAAATTAGCTGGAGTGGATAAGATGTAAGTATCTTGCCAATTCAACTGTTATGAAATTGATTCAATCTATTGTTGTTTGTGGTGCAGGAACCATGGGGAGTGGAATTGCACAAGTTGCCATTCAGGCTGGTTTAAAAACCATTCAATTCGACTTGAATGAATCTGCATTGGCTAAAAGCAAGGAAACCATTCAATTGCAAATGAACAGATTGGTGGAAAAAGGTAAATTATCCGAAGACCAAAAAATTCAAATGTTTTCTTTAATACAGTTTACTTCTCAAATAAAAGACTGCAAAGCAGATCTTATAATAGAAGCAATTATAGAAAAAATAGAAGTCAAAATTGAATTGTTTAAAAAATTGGTAGCTATCAATGACCCATCTACAATTTTGACTACAAATACTTCATCCATAAGTATTGATGGAATTGCTGCTGGATTAGCTCACCCTTCTATGTTGGTTGGGATGCATTTTTTTAATCCTGCTCCCATTATGAAATTAGTGGAAGTGGTTAAGGGAAAGCATAGCTCCTCCAATTCAATTGAAATGGTGATGAGTTTAGCAAAAGTTATGGGAAAAGTTCCTGTGCTTTGTACTGATTCACCAGGTTTTATAGTAAATAGGGTAGCCCGCCATTTTTACCTAGAAGCAATGGAAATGGTGAGTAATGGATTAATCGATATAGAATCTATTGATGCAATAATGGAAGCTGCAGGTTTTAAAATGGGTCCTTTCAAACTAATGGATTTAATTGGGATGGATATCAATTACAGTGTAAGTAATATTGTTTGGGAAGCCCTAGGTAAACCAGAACGTCTTACTCCATCTGCCTTGCAAAAAGAAAAAGTTGAAAATGGACATTTAGGTAAGAAAACAGGAAAAGGTTTTTATAGTTATTAAGTAAAATAAAAGTTATAGTGAAATAGTTACTTCATTATCCCAATTACCCCTTACTGTAAATACTTTTAAAATAAGCCTTACTATTTCAGGTTGCTTTTTGATTTTGCCAAAAGATCCGGCATCCCAAATACCATTTTGATTATTATCATATAGAATTCTTAAATCATAATTGCCTGGCTTATATAATTTTCTAACTATTTCATAAGAAGTAAGTGGTATTGATTCTACTATATTATCAGATTGCATCACTTGTAAAACTGGATGATTTGAAAGATTTAAATTGGTAAATCTCAATTTGATACTTCCATAATCTGCTTCTTTCTTAGTAATAAATTTGATGGTATCCGATTTGGGTAATATACTACCACTAGTATCTGAAATAGCATCTTTTGCAATTACAATTCTAAAAGAACTTAATTCTTTCCAAGGATAAATAAAAGTAATTTTAGTATTACTAGTATCTAGTAAAACTCGATATCCTTTTATTGGTTTATAGTTGCTATCACAAAATGCTATTTTACTAGAATCAATAAATTTAAGTTTCCTGTTGAAACTTAAATTTAAATTACTTAATAAATCTTGTTGACCACTTTCAAAGTCTGCTGAATATTTTAGCCGTTTATCTTCTTTAGGGTTTTTAATTGTTGGCTCTGCTGGTTTTATTACCCTTTCAACGCGTTTAAATGCTTCAAAAGCATATAAAGTATCATAGGGAGTAATATTACTGGTTACTAAATTTTCTGATTTAAATGCAAATAATTTAGTGCTATCATCGTATTTTCTTGAAAAGTCATTTGGCAAAACATACACCCTAAAAGTGCCAGCAGATAAATTAGTAAAACTAAATTCACCTTTACCGTTAATTCTTGTATAATACCTAGGTCTTTCTTTTACGATAGCAGAATCGTTTGTATTATTGTGTAAAATAACAATCAGTGTAGTATCTACTTTCCCTTTTTCTGCTAAGAAAACACGCCCTTTATAGCTGTAATTATCAATGATTTTTCCAGTTGAAAATTTATAGGAAAAATTGTTTAAAATATTTCCTTCATTTACATCTTTTATTGCTTCTCCAAACTGGATTGAATAGGTAGTATTTGGGTCTAGCGAATCTTTTAATTTTATAGTAACAGTTCTTAATTTATAATCAACAATTGGATTGTTTTTTATAGTTGGTGATATAATTAAGTTATCATTTACATTTTGCAGTGTTACAAATTCATTAAAATTGAGTGTTATTAATTTAGGATTTATATTAACGGATGAATCTTTTGGAAAAGCTGTTAAAAGCTTTGGCGGTAAACTATCTCTAGGGCCTCCACCAGGAGGAATGATATTTGCACAGGAACTGAAATTAATACTGATAAAACATAAAATAGCAAAAGAGCATATTGAAGTTATTTGAATGCGCAATTTAATCATAGATAATGCAAACATAATTCTTTCGATTAATTCAATTCAACATTTTCTCCATCTTCATCTAACTCATGTAATGCAATAGCCAATTGATTGGTTTTAACAAAACTGCACCAATGACAATCAGGCTTTCCACAACCTGTATAAAAATCCCTTTTTTGAATTTTTTCCCACACATCACCAATTTGATGGGTAACTGTTGCAATGTCTTCAGGTGTAATCACCAATTTGATTTTTTTATATTCTTTCTTCTTGTCGGGCTCTACAAAATCAAATTCACTACTTACTACTTGCCATGCTTTTTGATCGTAGTTGTCTACAAGAATTTTATAGAAAACCGCTTGACGCCAATAATCACCACCATTTGGATATTTTTCATTTGGGGGCAACAGCTTTTCTTTTGCTTTTTCTATATCACCCGTTTTATAATCCACTACATTTACCGCTTTTCCAATGAACTCTATTTTATCTAACTTTCCTTTTAATGGAACCCCATTCACCACAACGTTTTTAATGGTTCTTTCAATTACTACAATTTTGTTCCATTCGTTTAAATAGGCATTATAATAATTCTTGAGTACCTCCTGCCCGTATTCCATTCTTCTTGCAAATTGTTCTTTTGTAAAGTTTTCTCTATGCCTTTGCATATACCATTCAAAATCACCGATAAATACTTTTAGTGAAGGAAATACTTCTTGTTCTTGCATTTGCTGAAATAGCTTTTGTAATGCATGGTGTACAGCCGATCCAAATTCCGTTGATTCGGACTTGCCAGATGGCACTCTAACCAAATTGTTGAAATAAAACTGCAATGGACACTTTAAATAATTATTTAAAGCGGTAACATTCATCACAAATTTATCGAGTAATCTTGTAATGAAATCGGCTTCTATTTTTTCTAGTTCAGGCTGTAACACCCGCTCAAATGCGAGTGCACTGAATTCACTGATTGTTTCAACTGGAAGCTTTATTTGTTCTACTTTTAAATGATGCTCCTCTTGAATTTCGGCAATAAACATAGATGGCTCTAATGGCTTCCCATCATTTTTAAAATTACTATATGAAATTGCCAATTGTATTTCGGCTCTTGTAATGGCAACATAAAATAATCTTCTTAATTCTTCCTGATCCGATGAATTTGGCTGAGAATTAAATAAAGTATCTGGCAAAGAATAACCTCCGCCTGGTTTTCTTTTCTTTTCCCAAAATGTTGCATTTGCACCTACAATAAAAACATATTCAAACTCTAATCCTTTCGATCCATGAGCTGTTAGCAAATTCACCCCTTTATCATTTCCACTAACTTGTATCAATGGTAAAATAAGTGATTCTTTTTCCATCAATTCTATTAAA
>JANOQC010000160.1:0-3643 GCA_031422175.1 Sphingobacteriia bacterium
CAAAGTATTTTTGCGTGGTGCATTGGCGCCAATTGTTGGCAATATTTGTATGGATATGTGTATGATTGACGTAACAGATATACAAGGAGTTAAAGCGGGAGATGTGGTTGAAATTTTTGGAAGCCATATTAGCGTTCAAACCTTAGCGAAAGAAGCAGGAACTATACCTTATGAAATCATGACCGGTATCAGCCAAAGAGTGAAGCGGGTTTATATTGAGGAGTAAGTAGACTTACGATTCAATAATTTTATTTTTCAAAGCCCACAAAACCAAACCCACCCTGCTTTTGCAGCCTGTTTTTTCAAATAAATTTCTACTGTAATTGTCTACACTTCTTACGGCGATATCTAATTGGTCGGCCATTTCTTTGTAAGTGAGTTCACTTGCGCAAAGTTGAAGAAACAATATTTCCTTTTCATTGAGTTTAAACTCATCAGGCCCATTTTTTTCAGCAAGATGAAAGGAACGAAACATATTACCTGAAACCAGATCGTTGGTATAAAAACCTTTTTCAACTAATTGTAATATGGCTCTGTGTAGTTCGCCTATCTCTGCTTCTTTCAATATGTAGCCATTGGCTCCTGCTTTGAGCATTTTAATAATGGCTTGCTCTTCGTCGTACATACTCAAAGCCAACACATGAATATGCGGATAATTTATTTTGAGCCAGGCAGTAGCAGCATAGCCATCCATATGCGGCATATTGATATCCATTAAGATGACTTGGGTATCTTTTGCCTGAACAATTTTTGATTGCATATCAACACCATTGTTGGCTTGAAATACAATATTGATGTCGTTGTATTCGGTTAATAAAGATGCAATGCCAGAGCGAAACATGGCATGATCATCGATCATGTCAATATTTATTTTTGGAATACTAGTTTTCATATGGTACTTCAATATAAATGGTTGTACCCATCATTGGTGAAGAATTGATTTCGAGTTTTCCACCAATTAATGCTGCTCTTTTTTTCATATTGCTTAATCCTAAGCCTCTGTCTTTTTTGTGATCCATTTCAGCTATGTCAAATCCCTTGCCATTATCTTGAATTTTACAATATAATTGTTTATTGATCTCTCCAATTTCTAAACTGACTTTACTAGCATCAGCGTGTTTGATGATATTGCTAATGGTTTCTTGAATTAATCTGAAAATGAATAAAGATTTATTATTCATTGACGGCAAATCAATAGTTAACAAATTATTGAATTGAACATTGAATTGCCCAGTTTTTTCGAGCCAGTTTATTTCTTGCTCAATAGCATTGATTAAGCCTTGTTGTAATAAATTTTCAGCTTGTAGTAGTTTAGCCAATTGACGTAGGTCTTTTACAGAACTATTCACAAAGTTTAGTGCTGTAGCAATTTTCTGTTCCGATTTGGGTTGGTCTTGTAAATTGATAGAAGAAAGTGTTGCATGGGTTAAACTGAGTAACTGACCAATATTATCATGTAGATCTGCTGCAATGGTCTGAAGGGTTTGCTCCTTTACTTCCATTTCGGTTTTTAATATTTCTTGTTCAAAAGTGGACTGCATGGTTTCTTTTTCGAGGATGTTATTGTTGTGTTTTTTTTGATATACTCTAACAAAAATAATTATAAACCCTACCGTTAGAGTTATTAAAAAACTGAAAACGATGAATGAAATGATTAAATATTCTTTTTGGGGGAACATCGAAAGGCTTTTATAAAACAAGAATATAGAATAATATTAAATGATGTATTGATTATTCTAAAAAGGGAATAATCTGCAATTATTTTAACATTATCTACATAGAATATAAGAAAACTATTGAGCATATCACCGGCATAAAAAAATAGTATACCAATAGAAAACCAAAAGTCTGGAGATCCCAATAAATTAAATTTATATTCTATATTGAATAAATTATACAAATAAGAAAATGCAAGAAATACCATAAATATACTTCCAATGGACATAGTATATGTGTGAAACATATTAAATCCTTGGATAAATATCATATTGAGTAGCCAACAAATTGGATAAACTATAAAAAAAACGTTTATTACTTTTTTTGTTACATTCCATCGAATGATTTTTTTAAAAATCAAAGCATAAACCAAAAACTCAATTCCGGTTATGATATTATATACTTGAACATTTGGAATATGCAAAATTCTTCTTTGGTACATGCCAATACTTTCTGCAACTATTACAAAAAATAATAACCACACTAATATATAATAGGTGCTCGACTTTAATTTTTTATAATAAAATAAGCCAGTTAAAAAAGCAATTAATTCGAAGTATTGTGTTAAAAATTTCATTATTGTTCTAAATCATCTCCATCGCAAGCAATAGGACAAACCTCGCCATGATTATAACCGCCTGTTTGGAACTTTTTAAAATTTAATTTATCCAAGATATCAAATCTAGTTCTACCATCTACGACTGGTAGAAAAACAATACTATTTTGATAGTCTACTTTTTTGCCGCGAATTAATAATAATGAATTTGTTGTAGTATCGGAATATTTTTGATCATATCGGATTGAAACTGCTCTTATACCTGTTACATTATCTTTTGTAGTTAATAAGTATGCACCTAAAAATTTAAATACATCTATGTTGAAAGTGATTTTTGAAGTTAAAGAAGCATCTTTAATTACATTCATTTTGTAGTCAGTGAATAAACTATGTAGCCTCCTAATTTCAGTTTCTTCCATCAGAATATTTCCAGAGGGCTGTAATTTGAGTTGTTTTAGGGAGTCAATAATTGATTCGTTTTTTTGGTTATTTGCAAATTGGGTGCCTCCCCAAAAAGAGATTGCGCCAATCAATAACGCAATAGTAATTAATGTGATTTTTTGCATGATTATAAGTTTAGAATTAAAAATACAAAGAGAAGGCTTCTTTTAGATACGTGATTTTACGTTCCAAAAAAGGTAAACTTCCGTTTTAAACTCAGTAATTGATTTTCGACTTTTGATTTCAATATACAAAAAATGGGCAATATTCCAAGTTTGTAAGTAAGATTCAACAGCGCAGCTTCGGGGGAGGCTGCGCTAGAATCTGTTTAAAAAATAAATACCCCTAAAGGGGTATTGGCTTAAAAAGTCTTTTATAATTACTTTGTAATGTTATTAATTGTTTAGCAATCAACCAGCAGTTTAAAATAAACAAATTGTGTTTAATTAAATTGTGTGTAAACGGAGCATATTCTTAACAATATAACATAGTTTAAGAGTAAGTTATCAAATAGTTTCTTTTTAAGCGTAATGTTCGGGGGAGCATTGCGCTTTTATTTTTTCTATTATATTCGTAAATACTTTACAAAGAATCAAAGCACGGAAAAATATATGCAACTAACTACACGTGAGTGCCAAATCTTATCTTTACTCTCTAAGGGTAATACAGATAACAGTATAGCAATCATTCTAGCCATAGAAATAGAAACGGTAAAATCGCATAATAAAAACGTATTTCGGAAATTAAATGTGCGCAATAGAGCAGAAGCTGTGTTATATTGGTTGAATAGAAAATCAGATGATTGTAGTTAATAGTTCTAAAAATGATCAGTACCCCAAAGAGGGATTTTTGATATAATCCTTTTGGTATACTTTAGTGTTCTGAAACTTACCCCCCGAGAGTTTCTTGCTCGTGGGGGGGGGGGGGGGG
>JANOQC010000161.1:0-6928 GCA_031422175.1 Sphingobacteriia bacterium
CCAAAAACCAATCAATGCCATTAAAGATTCTTCTAAAAGTTTCACCAAAGCAATGGCAAATACTATTGGTGATTTTAAAAAATGGAAGGTGAAAACGGCTATTGGAGGGGGACCTGTTTTGGTTCAAGAAGGAAAAATTAAGATCACCAATAACGAAGAATTAAAATTTTCTGGCAAAGCGCTCTATGACAAACATCCCAGGACCGCTATGGGTTATACCAAGGATGGACAATTAATTGTAATGGCTGTTGAAGGCCGATTTCCAGGAAAAGCAGAGGGAGCTAACTTAGAACAATTGGCTAAAATGTTGATTGGTGTTGGTTGTGAAGAAGCCATGAATTTAGATGGGGGAGGAAGCAGTTGTTTATTGGTAAACGGAAAACAAACCATCACTCCGAGTGATAAAGAAGGACAGAGACCTGTGCCTGCGGTGTTTTTGATAAAAAACAAATAGTTCTATTTCATCTCCCAAACAAGTGCACTAGCTCCCAAAATTGCAGCATCAGATTCTTTTAAATGACTCACTAAAATTTTTACTTTATTCTGGAATACTTGAATCAAATTAGCTTCCATATGATCCCTGGTGGGTTTTAAAATATAGTCACCCGCTTTTGTAAGACCACCAAATAAAACAATAGCTTCGGGATTAGAGAACATCACAAAATTAGCCAGTGCCATTCCTAATATTTTTCCGGTATAGTCAAAAATTTCTTTGGCTAATTCGTCTCCTTCTATAGCGGCAATATGAACTTGTTTAGCATCGATCTCTGCTGTTGGAATCTTTCTTAGCAAACTTGGTTTGTTGGTTTTTTCTAAAAATTCCAAAGCATTTAAACGAACCCCAGTTGCTGATGCGTAACTTTCTAAAGAACCATTTTTGCCTGTTCCTTCGTGGTATCTACCATCTGGGATAATAATAGTATGTCCTAATTCTCCTGCAAAACCATCATGACCATAAATTAATTTTCCATTGGCCACAATACCACTACCAACTCCAGTTCCTAAAGTGATCATGATAAAATCCTGCATGTCCTGAGCTGCCCCATACATCATTTCACCAATTGCCGCTGCATTGGCATCATTGGTTAAAACAACTGGCAATTTAAATTTATCTTCAATCATTTTACCGAAAGGAATAATTCCTTTCCAAGGAAGATTGGCAGCATGTTCAATGGTATTCTTATAATAATTTCCATTTGGTGCACCAATTCCTATTCCTTTAATTCTTCCAATTCCTCCAGCTTGTTCTATGAAAGGTGCGAGGCATAAATAGAGTTCATCAATAAATGGTTCTACAGTCAAATGTTTTTTGGTACTCATCTCTCCTGAGAATAATAAATTCCCCACTTTATCTACAATGCCATATTTGGTTCCGGTTCCGCCAATATCTATACCTATTGCTAAATGCTCAAGCGCTTTATTATTTATTACTTGTTCTTTTTTTGCACTCATCGTTATATTATTTTATCATAACAACTTTTTTGAGATATGAGATACCTTTTGAATTAAGAGATATGAATTAATAATTATGAGATACAACTTATATCTCTTAACTCTTCTTTCTCAATGTCCTCCACTAACTTTTACATCATAGTCAATCCCTTGGGCTTTCAAAATCGATTTAGACTTCACAGCATAAAATGCCATATATGCAAAACAGATAACACCAACTAAATAACTGTATTGAATTCCTAATATTTCATCTGATGCAACTATTCCTTGTGCATAACTGATTAGTCCACCACCCATAATCATCATGATCAATAAACTGCTTCCTTGATTGGTATGTTTACCTAAACCTGCAACACCTAATGTGAAAATACATGGCCATAAAGTACTACAAAATAATCCTACACTAGTAAATGCAAATACACTTACCATACCAGATGTGAGCATGCCAATTATCAATGCTACAATTCCTAAAGAAGAAAAAATCAATAACATTCTTGCAGGACTTCCCTTACTCATAATATCGCCGGCAATCATTACTATAATTACTAATCCATATACATAAAACATAGTTATATCATGCTGAGCAATGGCATTGACTATTAAGAAAACGGCAAAAGCAAGGTAGGGCATTAAAAAGTTAAGTATTTTTTTTGCTCCCGCACTTACATCAAATGCGCCAACAGCACCAGTCCATCTGCCCATCATTAAACTTGCCCAATACAAAGAAATAAAAGGAGCAATACTTGCCGTGTCGATATTTAAATGTTGTTTCATGTATTCTGGCAGATTGCTAGCTGTTGAAACTTCTACTCCAACATATACAAAAATGGCAATCATGCCCAATACCAACTGAGGATAGCTAAAAGGCGATGGTCTATGTAAAACTTTTGCTTTACTTTCTGCTTCATCATTAGCAACTTCCTCTAAATCAATTTTATTAGGTACTGATGAAAATTTAAAAAAGATGGCAACCAATATAAACGCAATTCCTAAAATTAAATAAGGTGTTTTTACACTTTCTATGCTGGCTTCTGTTGAGCCTGAGTTTACACTTCCAAAAATAGCAAAGCTAACAATCAATGGTCCGATAGTGGTTCCAAAATTATTTACTCCACCCGCCATATTTAAGCGTTGTGATCCGGTCTTTGGATCACCTATGACTATTGCTAGTGGATTGGCAGCAATTTGTTGTAAGGAAAATCCTAATCCAACAATAAAAAGTCCTGTAATCATCAATGTAAATGATGCGTTATTGGCAGCCGGGTAAAACAATAATGTACCAATAGCAGAAATAACCAAGCCTAAAACGATTCCATTTTTATAACCAATTTTATTCAAAACATCATTGCCAATTAATTTGGAGATTCCAAAATAAATTAAGGAGCCTACAGTATAAGCTACATAAAATGCAACTGAAACTAACTGACTCTGGGCTTGAGACAAGTTAAAAGCTTTTTTGAATACAGGAATCAGGATGTCATTACTGGCAGCAACAAAGCCCCAGAAAAAAAACACAGTGACCAATGTTCCAAATTGTGACCATTTTGTAGTTTGGTTCATAACAATCATTTATTTTTTGTAAGGAAACTGTAAAATAGGAATAAATTAAAGAAAGGAAAATTTTAAATGCAAAATTTGATATAACCACATTAATAACTAACTTGAAAAAGATTAAATATTGGTAGGATGGAGATAATACATGTAAGTGCAGAATGTTATCCAGTGGCAAAAGCTGGTGGTTTGGGTGATGTAGTTGGGGCATTACCAAAGTATCAATGTAAAGCTGGTGATATTGCTAAAGTAGTTATGCCCATGTATCGAACAAAGTTTTTATACGAAAATGAATGGGATCTTGACTTTAAAGGGAGTGCCAATTTAGGTAACATGTATTTTGAATTTACTGTTATAAAAGAACGCAATAATAAATTGGGTTTCGATTTATATTTGGTCGATATTAATGGGTTGCTTGATAGGCAAAAAATTTATGGCTACGACGATGATACAGAGCGGTTTACTGCTTTTCAGATTGCAGTTGTAGAATGGATAAGTAATTGGGAGCATCGCCCTGATATTATTCACTGTCATGATCATCATGCAGCATTGATTCCATTTATGATGCAGTATTGTTATGCCTATCAATTTTTGGCCAATGTGCCATCAGTTGTTACCATTCACAACGGACAATACCAAGGTTGGATGGGTTGGAATAAGAGTACTTATATTCCTAGTTGGGACCTTTGGAAAAGAGGAATGCTCGATTGGGCAGGAAATATCAATCCTTTAGCTTCTGGTGTAAAATGTGCAGGAAAAGTTACTACTGTAAGTTGGAGTTATATGGAAGAATTAAAGGTTAATGCCAATGGATTAGAGAAACTATTTGAATTTGAGAAAGGGAAATGTGTAGGTATATTAAATGGAATTGATAATGAGGTTTGGGATCCTTCAACAGATACCTACTTGGAGCATCATTTTACAGCTAAAACAGTAACTAAAGGAAAAGCAAAAAACAAACAAGCATTGTGTGAGCAGTTTGGATTAGATATTACAAAGCCACTATTTGTATTCATTGGTAGGCTTGTGGGTGAAAAAGCTGCAGAAATTTTACCAGATGCCATTAAAACAGCTATACATAATACAGAGGGTAACGCTTCATTTCTTATCTTGGGCAGCGGAGATACTACTGTGGAATGGGCATTTCAACAAATGGCTAACGAGTACAAGGGGGTTTTCAATGCGGTGATTGGTTATGATGAAAAGTTAAGCCATAAAATGTACGCAGGAGCCGATTTTTTGTTGATGCCAAGTAGAGTTGAACCATGTGGATTGAATCAAATGTATGCAATGAGATATGGAACAGTACCAATTGTTAGAAGTACTGGTGGTTTAAAAGATACTGTTTTAGACATGGGTGATTTTGAAGGATTTGGAATTCGTTTTGATCAGGCAACCATTCATGATATTGATTATTCAATTGGAAGAGGGGTAGCCGTTTATCAAGATAAAAAGCAGCTTGAGTGGATGAGAAAAAAAATGATGTCTATTGATCATAGTTGGGATGGAACGGTGAGTCAATACAAGGAAGTTTATTTAAGTTTAAAATAAAAGAAGCCATATGAGAACAACCATTTCTAATTCAGTATTGGCCGTTATTTTAGGCGGAGGTGCTGGTTCAAGATTATTCCCTTTAACCCAAAGTAGATCAAAGCCAGCTGTTCCTATTGCGGGTAAATATCGGTTGGTAGATATTCCTATCAGTAATTGTATTAATAGCAATATCAATCGAATGTTTGTTTTGACTCAGTTCAATTCAGCATCATTGAATAAGCATATTAAAAACACGTATCATTTCAGTGCATTTAGTTCTGGATTTGTGGATATTTTAGCTGCTGAACAAACGCCTGATAATGCAGGCTGGTTTCAAGGAACAGCTGATGCAGTTAGACAATCACTTCGTCATATTTCTAGTATGGAATTTGATCATATTTTAATTTTAAGCGGTGATCAATTGTATCAAATGGATTTTATTGAAATGTTGGCAAACCATATTGAGAAAAATGCAGATATTTCCATTGCTACCATTCCAGTTGATGCAAGAGACGCTCCAGAATTTGGGATATTAAAAACCAATACAGACAATACCATTGCTTCTTTCATCGAAAAGCCAAGCAAAGATGTATTAGCTGATTGGGTAAGTGATACAGGTGCCGAAATGCAGAAAGTTGGGAAAAATTATTTAGCCTCAATGGGTATTTATATTTTTAATAAACAAGTGCTGTATAAATTATTGAATGAAACGTATCCAGCTGCCACAGATTTTGGGAAAGAAATTATGCCTAATTCCATAGAAAATTACAATGTTGCTAGCTTTCAATATGATGGATATTGGACTGATATTGGAAATATTTATTCATTCTATGAAGCCAATTTGGCGCTTACACAAGAAGTACCTCTATTTAATTTATTTGATAACGAAAAAACAGTATTTACCCGTGCACGGATGTTGCCACCTGCTAAAATCAGTGGCACTACTTTAGAAAGGACCATTATAGCGGAAGGATCTATTATTAATGCAAGTAGAATTGAGCAAAGTGTAGTAGGAATTCGTTCTAGAGTGGGATATGGCACAACAATCGTTTCAACCTATATCATGGGTAACGATTATTATGAAACCTTAGAAGAAATGAGCACGAATATAGAAAAGGGGTTACCAAAAATTGGAATTGGAGAACGTTGCTATATTAAGGATGCCATTATCGATAAAAATTGCAGAATAGGGAATGATGTAAGAATTAATGGAGGTAAGCATTTGGCCAATATTGATCATCCTTTATATGCAGTAAAAGATGGGATAGTTGTAGTAAAGAAACAAGCAATATTGCCAGATGGATTTGTGATTTAATATTTTAATAACTAATGCTTAATGGAAACCCAACATTCTAATTAATAAAATGAAACAAGTATTTTTTACTATTACAATAGCCATTTTTTTTATTAACATTGATTCGGCAAATGCTCAAGTTGGGAGTTACGGTATTTATAAAAAATATTCATTTCCAACTGAGTTAACCAGTGCAGCAACAGGTGGTAAAATTGCTTGGGCCATTGATTCTGCTGGAAGAAGAAATGTATTTGTTGCAGAAGCGCCGAATTATGAGCCAAGAAAATTAACCAACTTTAATGAAGATGATGGCCAGGAAATAACGAGTGTGTCTATTTCTGATGATGGCAATTGGGTAGTATTTGTAAGGGGAGGAGAGCACAGTGGAAACTGGGAAACAGGGTTGCCTGTTAATCCAACTTTTGATTTAATAGCGTATAAAGTACAGATTTTAAGTGTGCCATTTCAAGGAGGTAAAGTTCAGTCATTATCGGAAGGTGATTTGCCTGCTATTTCTCCTGATAGTAAGCAGGTTGCATTTATTAAAAATGGTCAAGCATGGATGGTTTCCATCAATAATAATGCTGTTGCAAAAAATATTTTTACAACCAGAGGAAATGTTGGTTCATTAGAATGGTCGCCCAATGGTCAACAATTATTATTCACCACAAATCGACAAGATCATTCGATCATTGGAATTTTTACTATTGGTCAACAATATTTGAAATGGATCTCACCATCTTTTAATAGAGATCAATCACCTCATTGGTCTCCAGACGGCAGTTCAATTGTTTTTGTAAGAACGCCTGGAACAGGTGGTGTCCCTGATTCTATGTTGAGTAGAAAGCACAATCCTTGGTCGATTCAGAAAGTAGATATTGCATCAGAAAAAACAACTCAGTTGTGGAAGGCCCCAACCACATTAAGGGGTTCTTATCCTACAACACATGGGGGAACCAATTTACATTGGGCTGCTAATAATCAGATCGTATTTATGTCTTATGAAGATGGTTGGCCACATTTATATTCAATACCAGTTTCTGGAGGCAAACCAATTTTATTGACTCCTGGTAATTATATGGTAGAACATGTGCAAAT
>JANOQC010000162.1:0-13556 GCA_031422175.1 Sphingobacteriia bacterium
TTCAAAATTGAATTTTGTTGGAAATACTTTATAGTCACAGGGGAAAGGAATAATATTTTTGTATCCCACTTTATTAAAAATTGAAGTTGATCTTCGCATATGTTGAGCGGAAGTAACCAGCACAAATGGTTCTTTAAGCTCTAAGGAGTCTAATATACGTTTCGAATAAACTGCATTTTCATACGTATTTCTTGATTGGCCTTCTACAATAATGGCTTCTTTTCTTACTCCATTTCTAAGTAATTGGTTAATTACATAAGATGCTTCTGAAGGTTCATTGAATAGCAAATGCCCACTTCCGCTGCTTATCAAAATATAATTTACTTGATTACTGTGGTATAAATTAGCAGCTTGTATAAACCGATCTGCGTTATCTCCCATATGCCCAATATCGAACTTGTCGAAACCAGAGAAACCTCCCAATAAAATAGCTACTTCAGTTTTAAAATTATTCGGTAAGATAGTTGGCTTAGGTTGCCACCAAAAATTAGCTGTGCGATAAATAAAAGGGTTAGAAAAAATAATTCCAATTATAATTATGCTAATTGCTATTCTTTTTTTGAATAATGCCCTTTTTACGGTTAAAAAAATCAATCCTAAAATAAGTATCCAATTAAAAGGGATTAATAAGAAAGTAAACACTTTCGATAAAATAAAAAACATGCTCTTTATTTAAATTGATTACTCACTACTAAATCTTTAGCGCCTGCTGTATAATTATAAAATCCTTCACCCGATTTAACACCCAATTTTCCAGCAGTAACCATATTTACCAATAAAGGACAAGGAGCATATTTGGAATTACCATAACCATTGTATAAAACATGCAAAATACTTAAACACACATCAAGCCCAATGAAATCGGCCAATTGCAAAGGACCCATCGGATGCCCCATCCCTAATTTCATAATGGTATCGATTGATTCAACTCCTGCAATTCCTTCGTATAAACTATAAATGGCCTCATTAATCATAGGCATCAAAACCTTATTAGCAATAAATCCTGGATAGTCATTTACAATAGAAGGAACTTTTCCTAATTGTTTGCTTAATTGAACAATGGTATCGGTTACTTCTTTAGCTGTAGAATACCCATTGATAATTTCAACCAGTTTCATCACTGGAACCGGATTCATAAAATGCATGCCTATTACTTTGTCTGGGCGCTTAGTAGCAGCTGCAATTTTTGTAATTGAAATAGAAGAAGTGTTGGTAGCAAGTATTGCATCTGGTGGAGCTGCCGCATCAATGGTAGCAAATATTTTTAATTTCAATTCAATATTTTCGGTTGCTGCTTCTACTATAAGCTGTGCAATAGAAATACCCATTTCTATACTGGTATCCGTGCAGATATTGTTAAGTGTATTTGTTTTGTCTTGTTCGGTAATTGCTCCTTTGTTTATTTGGCGGTCTAAATTTTTGCCAATCGTTGCAATTGCTTTTTCTATTTGACTTTTTTCAAGGTCTACAATGGTTACTTTAAAGCCATTTTGAGCAAATACATGGGCTATGCCATTTCCCATGGTGCCTGCACCTATTACTGTGATATTTTGTATAGCCATAATGATAGGTTTGTAAAAGCGAACTTATTTTTTTCTTTTAAAATCTCCTCTTTTCCATGCACTGATAAAATCAGCCCAAGCAGCAGGATTGAGTACATTCATTGGTGGAACTTGACCAGCATAATAATATTTATTTGTTTGCTGTCTGATTTGATAATTTACGGCTTCCCTTCCATCTGCTGGTAAGCTATTTAAAAGTATTCTTCTTGTGGCTTCATCTGTATTTTTTCTAGCAATTTCATAAGCGTCATCTGGCAAACGATTGTTTAAGAAGTCACGCTCAAATTGCTCTCTGGTTGGCCTTGGTTTTAAGATTGTAGCTGGAAGATATGCAGTGTCACTAATTAGTAGCTGAATTACGCTATATTGGTTTTCCGCCAAATTAGCTGGAATGATGATGGTATTATTTTTAAATCCAACACTGGAAAAAGTAATTCTATCACCTTTCATTACCGCTATAGAAAAAACACCATCATAACTGGTAATTGTACCCCTGCCTTTGCCTTCAACAATAACACTGGCCGATGGCACTCCTCGTAAGCTATCGGCTGTCATTATAACACCATATAATTGAACAATAGAATCTCTATATGGATTATAGGCTTGTTGCGCTTGGAGTTCTCCTGCAAATAAAAAGGAAATGAATAAAATAGAATAAATGAGTAATTTTTTCTTCATACGCGCTTCAACTCTATATGTGCAAATGTAACAATTAGCCAAGGTTCTTTGTTTAAAAGATTGAATTCATAACAAAGTAAAGCTGTAGGAACTTAACTTTGCGCTTTCAATGCTTTTTTAACAAAAACTTTCGTGATGACAACCGACGATATCCTCAAAGCCCTTAGTAATGTGCAAGAACCCGATTTGGGCAAAGACTTAGTTACTTTAAACATGATAAAAGACATCGTTATTGATGGGGATAAAGTCAGTTTTACGATTGTGCTCACTACTCCAGCCTGTCCGATGAAAGACATGATGCAAAGGGCTAGCGAAAATGCGATTAAATTATTGATAAATAAAGCAGCCATAGTAACTGTAAATTTCACTGCTAATACATCATCTACCCGAAAAGATGACCAAAAAGTACTAGGAGGTGTTAAGAATATCATTGCAGTAGTGAGTGGAAAGGGTGGGGTAGGGAAAAGTACTGTTTCTGCTAATTTAGCCTTGGCACTTGCCGAGGGTGGTGCCTCTGTAGGATTGATGGATGCGGATATATATGGCCCTAGTGTTCCAATGATGTTTGGGGTAAGAGGAGAAAGACCAATGATGAAAGATGTGAATGGGAAAGGTATGATTCTACCGCTAGATAAATTTGGTATCAAATTAATAAGTATTGGTTTATTGGTGGATGAAAAAAGTGCGGTTGTCTGGAGAGGGCCAATGGCAAGTAGTGCAATCCGTCAATTTGTGACTGATGTAGAATGGGGAGATTTAGACTATTTGGTAATTGATATGCCACCAGGAACTGGCGATATACATTTAACCATTATGCAAACTGTTCCTGTAACAGGGGTGGTTATTGTAACTACTCCTCAAAATGTTGCATTGGCAGATGCCAAAAAAGCAATTGCCATGTTTGGGCAAGCCCAAATCAATGTACCTATTATTGGGTTGATTGAAAATATGGCCTATTTCACTCCGGCAGAATTACCCGACAATAAATATTTCTTATTTGGAAAAGATGGGGGAAAAAAATTAGCTGAAGAGTATGATTTACCTTTCTTAGGACAGATTCCATTGGTGCAAACGATTCGTGAAGGTGGAGATGAAGGAGTTCCAGCTATGGTTGGGAATGATCCAATAAGTCAGCAATCATTTAGAAATTTTACTGCAATGGCTGTTCGGAATATTGCTGTTAGAAATGCAAATATGCCTAAAACACAATTAAAAGAAGTTGTAGCATAATCAATATGTATAATATTCCTTATTTCAAATCCAATAATCACGAAGGTGTGCTTGCATTTATGAAAGCTCATCCTTTTATTGTGCTTTGTGGTGTTGATAATGATGGTAAACCAATTGCAACACATCTGCCCGTGTTAATTGTGGCCAAAAATGATCGTTTGTTTCTCCAAGCGCATGCCATGCGAAAACAAAATCATACTATAGCATTCGAATCTAACTCAAATGTATTGGCCATTTTTCATGGAGCACATAATTATATTAGTGCCAAGTTGTACAATGAACAAAATACTGCTAGTACATGGAATTATTCAGCGGTTCATGCAAGTGGGAAAATACAATTTTTAGAAGAAGAAGATTTATATCAATTACTAATTAATCTCACCAATCATTTCGAAGGAAATCCGCATTCACGCGCTGCTGTGCAAGCGATGGATGACGGGTATGTTCGTAACCACATGAAAGCAATTATTGCTTTTGAAATTGAAGTGACCGATCTGCAACATATTTTTAAATTGAGTCAAAATAAAACTGTAGAGGAAAAAGAAAGAATCATTCAGCATCTTTCTGATGGTGATATGGAGCAACAAAAACTTGCCGATGAAATGAAGCGCAATAACATATAAATAATACAAACTTTTATCATGAGCAGGTACTTGGTTTTTTCGATATTTTTTTTTGCTTGCAAGCCTGTTCAAAAAAATGATTCCAGCATGGCGCCATTTTTATTCGATTACCAAGGGCATAGAGGTTGCAGGGGTTTGATGCCAGAAAACACCATCCCAGCTATGCTGAAAGCCATTGATTTGGGGGTAACAACTTTAGAAACAGATGCTATTATTACAAAAGACAATCAAGTAATCTTAAGTCATGAACCTTTTTTCAATCATGAAATTACTAAAAAGCCTAATGGAGAATTTGTAATAGAGGCCGAAGAAAAGTCGTTGAATATTTATCAGATGACTTATGAAGAAGTAAAACGATTTGATGTTGGTTTAAAACCACATCCTCGTTTTCCTGATCAAACAAAAATAGCTGTTGCTAAGCCGTTGCTTTCAGATATGATTGATGCAGTAGAAAGGTATGCTAAGGCAAAACATAAAGCCCCTATTCATTATAATATTGAAACAAAAACACAAGCTGCTACCGATAATAGGTATCATCCTTCACCAGCAGTATTTATAGAATTATTGGTAGCAGTAGTCCTATCAAAAAAAATCACTCAAAGGGTAACCATACAATCTTTTGATATACGCACTTTAAAATACTTGCATCAAAAATATCCATCTATTAAAACGGCTTTATTAATTGAAGACTTTGATAAAAAGTCTTTTGATGAACAGATTGTACAATTGGGATTTGTTCCTACTATTTATAGTCCGCATTTTTCATTGGTAAACAAGGCATTAGTTGAAGCCTGTCATCATAAAGGAATTCAAATCATCCCTTGGACTGTAAATGATTTAATTACAATTCAACAATTAAAAGCGATGGGGGTAAATGGAATAATTTCAGATTTTCCCAATTTGTTTCATCTGTAGTCATTAAAGGGAAGTTTGTACATTTGTACCGATTACTAAAAGATCATGAAAAAGATTATTGTAACTCTTGATGGTTTCTCTTCTTGTGGAAAAAGCACATTGGCCAAACAATTGGCTCGTGAGTTGAATTACGTATTTATTGATAGTGGTGCAATGTATAGGGCAATTACCTTGTATTTTATGCGCAATCATATTAATTGGAATAATAATGATGAAGTGCAAAACGCTTTGAAAGATATCAATCTGGATTTTGATTACAATGATTTAACTGGTTCTAGCGACATGTTGCTTAATGATGAAAATGTTGAATTACTGATTAGGGATATGTTGGTAAGTGAACATGTAAGTGAAGTAGCTGCTAATCAATATGTACGTGAATTTGGCGTTGAACAGCAACAAAAATTAGGTGCTCGAAAAGGTATTGTGATGGATGGGAGGGATATAGGTACCACGGTATTTCCTCATGCTGAATTAAAAATTTATGTAACTGCAGACCCGGCAGTAAGAGTAGAGCGTAGGTTTAAAGAAATGTTTGAAAAGAATCCCAACATTACCATTGAAGAAGTAAAAGACAATTTGGAAATGCGCGACTACTTAGATAGTAATCGTGCGTTCAGTCCACTAAGAAAAGCCGATGATGCTGTAGTATTAGATAATAGCAATCTTACAAGAGATGAGCAACTCAATATTGCTTTGGGTTGGTCTAAAAATAAAATAGCCGAATAATTAAATGATTTGTTCTGAGATTTTCCCTGATATTTTATTCTTCAGAATTATTTTTTTAGCACCATAATGGGTCATTTCTTCTTTTACTAAATAGTGGTCCGTATCGTATTCTACTAAATGACTCTCTTTGGTTAGGCCTGTTTTGCCTCTCCAAATATCCAATTTAACAGGTTCCCATAATTTGGTTTTTGCCGATTGATATGCAGCATCTAAAATGGCATTCACTATATAACCATCATAAAATGTTTCTTTGGGTGCAATACCTTTTTCTATAGCATTAAACATATCCATAAACATATGGTTATAGCCCAATTCATTCAGTTCGTCTCCAACAGGAAATAACCAACCCGAATTGGATTCCGCTTTTTCTGCAATATAATCTCCGCCTTTTCCTGTAGTAAACATATCAAAACCAGTACGTAAAAAACTATTGATCCAAATGGTACCTTCAGTACCCATTACTTCATCTCGTAAATCTAATCCTCCTCTAAAAGTCCAACTCACTTCAAACTGTCCAATAGCTCCGTTTTCATATTTCACTAAGCCAATCGCATGGTCTTCTGCATCAATCGGTTTTACTTGTGTATCTGCCCAACACATCACTTCAATTGGCTTAATATCTTTACCAATATAGGATCTAGCAATTTCCACACAATGACAACCCAAATCTAAAATGCAACCTCCCCCTGCTTGCTCAATATCCCAAAACCAATTACTGTGTGGGCCAGGATGAGTTTCTCTGGATTTTGCCCAAAGTATTCTACCTAATGCACCATTTTGAACAGATTCATTTGCTTTGATAAATTTAGGTGTGTAAACTAAATCTTCTAAGTACCCGTTAAAAATTCCAGCAGCTTCAACTGCTACTAACATTCGCTTTGCTTCAGCAGCATTGCGCCCCAAGGGCTTGGTAGTAATTACCGCTTTCTTGTGTTTGCAACAAAGCATAACTGCTTCTTCATGCAAATTATTTGGAAGTGCTATACAAACCATATCAACATCAGCTCTTGCAATGGATTCTTCCATATTGGTAGTCCAATGATGGCATTGATAATCAGCAGCAAATTTTTGTGCAGTTTCTTCCCTTCGAGAATAGATGCTTACAATTTTATCTTTACTTCTATATCCTTGAATAGAATCTGCATAAAATCTTCCAATAAAACCGGAACCTAACATGGCAATGCGTTGCATAAAGAATTATGAATTAAGAGATATGAATTAAGAATTAAGCGTTATTGTGATATTGGCGCGGGGTCTTTTTTTTCTTTAAAGAAAATAATAAAGAACATCAATACAGCAGCAGCAATATACGCAGGAGTCATCCAAATGCCTTGCCAATTATGGGTAGCTTCATTTGTTTTTTGTGCATTCACTATATAGCCTGAAAAGCTTGTTCCTATTACCATTCCCAAGCCATAAGTAGCAAATGTAAATAAGCCCTGGGCGGCGTTTTTAATTTTTGCACCCGCTTTTTTCTCTGTGTACATATACCCCGTTACAAAGAAAAAATCATAACAAATACCATGTAATATAATACCTGCATACAACATCCAAGGAGTGCTTTCTACATTTCCATAAGCAAAGAAAATATAACGTAAAATCCAAGCCGCCATGCCAAAAATCAACATATTTTTTACACCTGCTCTATTAAATAAAAATGGGATAGCTAAAATAAATACAGCTTCAGAAACCTGACCCAAGGTCATTTTACTTGCAGCGTTTGGAAAACCAATTTCATTCAAGAATGGATTGGCAAATCCATAATAAAAAGAAAGTGGAATACAAATTAATATAGCAGCTATAAAAAATACCAAGAATGATTTTTCTTTTAATAAAACAAATGCTTCAGTTCCAATGGCAGAAGAGGCATCAGCAGTTTTTCCTTTTGGAGGTGTATTGGGTAATACAAAACTAAATAAGCCAAGACCCAATGAAACGGCAGCGGCAATATAAAATGTATCAGCAGATTTTTCTATGCCCATTTGCCCAATGCAAAGTCCAGCAACAATCCACCCAATTGTTCCAAAAACCCTTATCCATGGAAATTGCTTTCCTGGGTCGGTCATTTGAGAAAATGCTACGCTATTGCTCAATGCAATTGTAGGCATGTATAATAAAGAGTACAATAAAACAATCCAATAAAAAGTAGTACTACTTTCAATTTTGGTTGCCATAAATAATATACCAGCCCCTAAAACATGCAGAATGCCCATGATTTTTTGAGCTGCAAAAAATCGATCAGCAATCAATCCTACAAAAAAAGGAGAGATCATTGTGGCAATGGCCAAAGCACCATAGGTTGCACCAATTTGAACATCAGTTGCTTGCAGCGGGGCTTGACCCATATATGTGCCCATAGTTACATACCAAGCACTCCAAATGAAATACTGTAAAAACATCATAATGCCAAGGGATATACCTGTAGATAATTTCATATAGCCATTTTTGAATGGACAATATAAATATTATTTGTGATTTTGTTAAAAGAGTTAGTGAGATATTCTTGAAATTATTGAACTTGTTGGTAAAACGACGGCAAAGCAATGAAGTAATTCCTTATTTTAGTTTATGAATCTAATTCGCATAATTATTGTATTTATTCTAATGATCTTTAACGCGTATCAATTTAGGTTAGTCGCGAAAAGTACATTAAATGATATTGATTTAATAAAAGCTAAAGCTACAGACGCATACAGGTTTTGCAAGTCAAAAAGGATGAATGAAGATTTTTGCGTACTCATTGATATGCAAATTCACTCTGGGAAAAAACGATTTTTTGTATGGAATTTTAAAAAGGATACCATTGTTTACAGTTTTTTAGTAGGACATGGTTGTTGCGATAATCCATGGAGTAGAGATTTATCAAAAAATAAGCCCAAGTTCAGCAATGATGAGGGTAGTCATTGTTCTTCTTTAGGCAAGTTTAAAATAGGATCTCGAGGATACAGTAGTTGGGGAATCAAGGTGAAGTATTTATTACATGGACTTGAGCCAAGCAATAGTAATGCACTGCAGCGGGCGATTGTTTTCCATTCATGGGAATTTGTTGCAGATGAAGAAGTATATCCTAAAGGAACACCTGAAGGTTGGGGTTGTCCTACAATCTCAAATGGTAGTTTTAAAATCATTGATCCTTTATTAAAGAGATCATCAAGGCCTGTATTGATGTGGATTTTTTGAATATACTTTTAACTAAATCAAGGGATAAGCCAATTGTATATTACTGTTTCCTACTAATCTGTAAATAATGTATTATTTAGTAACGCTTACTGATGACGACGTATTGTTAGTAGAGGGAAAGCATGAGGAGTTAATAGGTCGTTTACAGGTAAAATTAGGTAAGTCCAAAGAGGAATTACATGATATTATTAACTCGTTATAGTGCCTGTAAAATATCAGCCAATATATCATCTTGATGTTCCAAACCCACACTAATGCGGATTAGCCCTGGTGTAATATTTACTGCTTGTCGTTCCGCTTCAGATAATTTTGCGTGTGTTGTACTTGCCGGATGAGAAGCAATACTTCTGGTATCGCCGAGGTTTGCTGTGAGCGAAAGCATTTTTAATTTATCTAAAAATTTTCTGCCAGCTGCTAAGCCACCTTTGACCTCAAAGCAAACAATACCACCACCATTTTTCATTTGCTTTTTCGCAACAGAAAAATGTGGATGTGATGCTAAAAAAGGGTATCTCAAATTGGCAATTGCTGGATGATTTTCGAGTTGTTCTGCTATGAACAATGCATTGGATGCATGACGTTCCATACGAACGTCCAAGGTTTCTATACTCTTACTCAAGACCCATGCATTAAAAGGAGACAATGCCGGGCCAGTACTTCTACAAAACAAATAGATATCATGAATAAGGTCTTTTCTTCCAACCACTACACCACCTAATACACGACCCTGACCATCTAACCATTTTGTTGCAGAGTGTATCACTAAATCTGCTCCAAATTCAATGGGGCGTTGATTTACAGGAGTTGCAAAACAATTGTCTACATTAAAAATAATACCATGTTTTTTTGCTAGTCTTCCTATCATTTCCATATCTAAAACATCCAAACCAGGATTGGTGGGTGTTTCGATATAAATCATTTTAGTATTGGGAGTAATGGCTGATTCCCATTCAGCTTCAGTGGCACTAGCTCCAATATATCCATATTCAATTCCGTATTTTGGCAAGTATTTAGCAATCACTGTATGGGTGCTCCCAAAAATAGAATTACAAGAAAGCAAACGATCACCTTGTTTTAGTAATGCCATGAATGAGCCAAACACTGCACTCATTCCTGAAGCAGTTGCATAACCCGCTTCAGCTCCTTCTAATGCAACCATTTTGTCGATAAATTCTTGCACACTTGGATTGCTAAACCTGCTGTAAATATTATCGTCTGTTTCATCTGCAAATGCAGCACGCATATCTTCTGCATTATCAAAACAAAAACTACTCGTTAGAAAAAGCGGAGTAGAATGTTCCATTTCGTTGGTTCGCTCAGTTTGTATGCGGATTGCTCTTGTTTCGTTTTTCATTCCATTCAATTTATAAAAAATAAATTCACCTTAATTAATAGTAACTGTCCAATCAATAGTACATCCCGCAGCTCTTAATGTAGCGGCCACAGAACAATATTTATTTAAAGAAAGTGCAATTGCTTTTTCAGCTTTGTCATGTTCTATTTCTCCACTAAAATAAAAATCGATGGAAACGTTTTTCCATAAAGAAGGTTCTTTGCCATGTTCTCTCTCCCCTTTAATCACCATCCTAAATTCATTGATGCTTTGTTTTTGCTTTTTGAGGATAGAAATGATATCTACTCCACCACAACCACCTAATCCCATCAAAATCGTTTGCATAGGCCGTATGCCCGAATCATGCCCGCCAATAGCAGATGAAGCGTCCAATCTAGCTGTATTTCCATTGCTATCTGTTGCTAAAAAAGCATAAGCATCGTCCACTCTTTTCACCTCAATTTGGTCCATTTTCAAAATTTCAACAAATGTACGCAGTGCATCCCTTTATTTTGCAGTAGAATAAGGAATTAAAAAATGACTATTTATCAAGATAATAGCCCTTTCGTACTGGAAAATGGAATAACCCTTCCTGGTATTGAAATTGCGTATCACACTTTAGGATCACTCAATGAATCCAAAAGCAATGTGATATGGATCTGTCATGCACTTACTGCAAATGCTGATGCTTCTGATTGGTGGAAGGGTTTGGTAGGAGCAGGTTGTTTGATAGATCCCGACAAATATTTCATTGTTGGAGCAAATATCATTGGATCCTGTTATGGATCAACTGGTCCATTGAGCATCGATCCAAAAACCGATAATCCTTATTTTTCGAGTTTTCCCACTGTTACTATTAGGGATATTGTTTCGTCGCACATATTACTTCGAAAGCATTTGGGAATCGATTCTATACAATTGTTAATGGGCGGAAGTATGGGTGGTTATCAGGTTTTAGAATGGGCATTAATGGAACATGCTATCATTCAGAAAATGTTTTTGATAGCTACTTCACCTTCAGAGAGTGCATGGGGTGTAGCTGTTCATACTGCGCAAAGAATGGCCATTGAAGCAGATCAAACCTGGAAAGATATGCAGCCCAATGCAGGTGCAAATGGTTTAAAAGCCGCTCGAGCCATTGGAATGATTACTTATAGAAACTACACCACTTTTCAAGAGAAACAAACAGACCCTGATCCGGAGAAGATAGATGATTTTAAAGCCTCTTCTTATTTGTATTATCAAGGAGATAAATTAGTGAAGCGCTTCAATGCATATAGTTATTGGTTACTTACCAAAGCTATGGACAGTCATCATTTAGCCAGAGGTAGGGGTGGAGATTTAATGGAAGTTTTAAAAACAATTCAACAACCAACATTCATTATTGGGATCAATAGCGACATACTTTGTCCGTTAGATGAGCAACAATTTATGGCTGATCATATGCCGAATGCAGAATTGTGCGCCATTGATTCTACCTATGGTCATGATGGATTTATCATCGAAACAAAACAGATCACTGAATTATTATCTAACTGGATTTAAGTGATGTTGTTTTATAGTGGGTGGTATTTACTCACTGCATTTTTATACACTTCCGCTTTGTTCAAAGTCATTGGCTTTGTTTGTTGCTTGATATACATTTCCATTTGATCGGTATAATGCGGTGAATCTTTTCTGGCAGAAGCGCCATACACATTCAATGACTCAATCGTTGGGCCATCTTTGGTAAAACGAACTAACTCAATATATGCGTCTCCCTGATTGCCTTTGTATAATCCATTTTTGTATGGGATAGAATACATCGGTGCTAATACATCGGGCAAGCCTGGCAAAGGAATTTCTACATTTCCTCTCACTAATTTTTGTACTTCCCCTAATTGAATATTGGTTCTACCAAAATCCTTCATCATGGCTGCTTTAGCTTCCCTTAAAATAGCAACGGCTTCTTCTTGTTTAATGCCTTTGTTCTTTAAATAGGTAGGCCATTTTTTTGCAGTGATGGTATACACAAAAAAGAAATTGCCTGCACCAATACTTTCAGCATAGGCTTTTTTATCCCATGCTTTTAAGTTGTTAATGATGTCTGCAATGTCTGGATATACTGTGGCATCTAATAAAAACAAACTGTCGATATTAGCTGGGAAATACAATTTAGAAGGAAAGTTTCTGTCAAATTTAATACGCTTAAAATCTGCATAAGAAACTTTCTTGAGTGGTTTCACCAATTCCTCAAAACGCTTGCTTCTATTATTCTCTAGCGTTTCATACCCCATGGTAATATCTTTGATAACAGGGTTTTCTGCTCCATCAGTAGAATGAAAAGGAGAGTGGTTGGTATTATAAACATAGCCAGTAGAAGGCTGCAACACTTGTGGCAAATCAGCTAAAGGATGAAGACCATTCCACAATGTTGCAGAAGTATTTCCTGGTAAAGTAGTTGCCCAATTGAATTGTTTATCTCTTAAAGGTATTCTGCCA
This sequence comes from Sphingobacteriia bacterium, assembly GCA_031422175.1. Lineage (GTDB taxonomy): Bacteria > Bacteroidota > Bacteroidia > Chitinophagales > Chitinophagaceae > Sediminibacterium. Next base: position 12,729 of record JANOQC010000162.1, read on the forward strand.
TTGCTTAAATAATAGATTGTATCATATTTATCTGCGTAAACAATATTATAGCCTGGAATAGCCAACATATTCAATGCTGCTTTAAATTCAGTAAAGTTTTTAGCCTTATTAAAACGATACCATTGTTCTAGTCCGCGAATATCCATTTGAGCAGGCATTCTAATAGAAAAAGTTCCTCTTTCAGTAATCAATGTTGGGCCATATTTACTCCAGTAGGCTTTCTTTTTTACATTGATTTTTATTCCTGAAATTTTTACTTTTAATAGGGCAGTTCTTTCTTCAAGTGTCTCCCAATTGCCATCGAATTTGTATTGTAATTTATTGGCTGGATTTATTTCTAATTGATAAACATCTAATTTATCGGGGTTATTTACCGTATGTGCCCAGCCTAAGTTTTCATTCACACCATGCAAAATAGTTGGAGCTCCTGGAAAATTAGCACCCAAAATATTCCATCCTTCTTCGCTGCATAAATGAGCTTCATAAAATGCCACTGGTCCTTCCAAAGGTTGATGGGCATTGATGTCTAAGTAAACCTGTCCATCAGTTGTTTTGGCACTATTAAATGCAATTGCGTTGCTCCCTGCTGTTTTATAGTTCTCTAATAAAGGAACGGTTCCTCCAAAAATGGTAGACAATGCTTTATCTGCGCCAGATAATACACATAACTGTAGTACAGAATATTGAATCATGTCCTTTGGTGTAACAGGGAAGGTATTTTTTAATAAGATCTCTTTAGGATGTTTGTTTGCATAAGCGTTTAGCCCTGCACAATATCCCTCTAGCACTCGTTTAAAATCTGGGCTTAGGTCTTTCTCATATTTCTCT
>JANOQC010000163.1:0-5454 GCA_031422175.1 Sphingobacteriia bacterium
ACGGCAATAATTTTTCCGTCTTTAATAGCCATGGCTTCTGCAGTTGAAAATGCAGAATCAACAGTATAAATCACTGCGTGGTGAACAATGGTATCTACTTTATTGGAGTTGGTGCAAGAAGCTATTGTAACTAATATGCAGAAGTATAAGAATTTTTTCATAGTACAATTTATGCAATTTTGGAATTGAATTCCATATTTGCAAAAATCTGCAATAATGGAATCAGATTCAATATTTGCATAAATCTGCAATAATGGAATCGCCGCAAAAGAGCCATTTTTAAAATATCTGGTTCTTATCGTTCACCATTGTGTTGGTTTCAATGGTATGGTGCTCTTCCTTTAGGTCATGCTTAAAAAAAGCATTTTGGAAAACCAACATAGTAATTACTCCAGTAGAAATGGCTGCATCAGCAATATTAAAAACGGGGCGGAAAAATTCGAACTCGTCTCCTCCTACAAATGGCATCCAGCTTGGATAATGTGCATTGGTGATGATGGGAAAGTAAAGCATATCTACTACTTTACCATGTAATAATCCAGCATAACCTCCTCCTGCAGGAAGTAATGTAGAAATGTTTTGTGTAAATGGATTGCTATAATCGAATATGATACCGTAGAATAAACTATCAATCAAATTGCCTAAAGCACCTGCATAAATTAACGCTGCACAGATAATAAAACCCTTTGTCATTTTCTTGCGAATAAAATCGCGCAGCAAAAAACTACCCCAAATAACGGCAACTAACCTAAAAAGGGTCAATGCGATTTTACCAAAATCGCCACCAAATTTCCAACCCCAAGCCATGCCTTCGTTCTCTACAAAATGCATGCGAAACCATGATCCTAGAATGTTATGTTCTTCTCCAGCAAAATAATGGAGCTTGATATACAATTTCAATGCTTGATCGGCAAAAATGACTGCTAGTATAATAAAAATGACTTGTCTGGCTTTCACGATTACAATTTTTACGTAACCGCAAAGATAAGGGAAGGGAAATACTATAAAATCATAAAAATCCCGCTCCAATTAAATCGGAACGGGACATGGTTAAGGGCTAATTTTTCTTAGTGGAATCTATGATTACTGAATTTTTAGTAGTGTCAACAGCGGGAACTACAGGTGTAAAAGCTATAGTGAATACTTCATCAATCGTTTGCAAATCGGAACAATTATTATCTGCTTTTTTAAGCATCAAAGTATATTTTCCAACTGGCAATTGATCAAATAGCCCAGTTGAATTACTGTAGACTTGATTATTGATGCTATTGGTTAAACTATATTGTAATGCACCTTTATAATCCTGAACAGTAAATTGCAATGAACCAGTTTTACAATCTTCACAAGAAGCAGGAACATTTTTGAGCAGTTTAGCTTGAATTGTTGTAATTGCAGATTCTATTGTAATTATTTTTTCTTGTGGTTTACAAGAATCGTTTCCATTAGAATATACCAATAATTTATATTCGCCTGGTATTAGGTTGGTAAATGTATTTGACGGAGATACAGTTCTATCTGTATTGGATATTTCTTTCCCATCTTTATTAATCAACACATATTTAAAGCTACCCATTCCTTGAGTAATATTTACTGAGAAAGAACCATTAGGAGTTCCAACACAAGTAGATTTATTAATATTAGTTATATCCAATTTTGTAATTGGTGGTTCAGTGATGGAAAATGAAACCATTATCTTTTGATTACAAGAATCCAAGATGGTAGCCTGATATTTACCTGCGGGTAATTTTTTAAACTTGACAGATCTTTCGGATATTTCTATTGAACCCAATTCTGGAGATAAAGATGCTCTAAGCAAACCTGGATTACCACCTTTAGTGTTCAATAACAATTCGCCATCATCCAATGCATTGCAAGAAACCATTTTCACTTGTTTAGAGGCCTCTTCTAAAACAACATGCTCTTCTATTTGAATAGGGTAGCTATTGTAACAAGCACCCATATTGGTATCGTTATTGGTTACATATAATTTATAAGATCCTTTGGCCAATTTTTTTATAGATGCAGCTGTTGTTTCTGTGGTTACTATTTTATCGGATTCTTTACAAGGAGCTGCATTGTTTTCGGAAAAACAAATACCAGACTCACCATAAGTTGGTCGAAGCACCATGAGGTACTTACTTGTTACTCCGCTAATATTTTGCAAAATGATTGCACCCTCTTTAGCATCAATACAAGTATTTAATGTAATTATATCATTGGTTTGAATAGAAGGAGCCATTGGCAAAAACTCAATTATCTTTTGAACGGGTAAACTCAACTCTTCTTTGGTTAATAAAGAAACCCTAAAAGGAGTTGAAATATTAGTGGCAATTGGTTCTTTGCTTATGAGATCCATGCCTAGTACAGTTTGTGGCAAATCAGTGGTAGTAAGCAATTCCCAATTATCAGTGATAGGCGATTTGTATTCCCATTTATATAAAAGCCCTTCCGTATTAGGCAATGATTTAGCAGAAGTAGTTAAAGTTATTTTTTTATCGCTACAATATTTACCACTTGCTATGTCGGAACTTATACTATCTGCAGGAGGCAAAGAATATTTTACCTTATACTCTATTACAAAATTTCCTGCTGTGGTACTTGCCGCTAATTTTGAAGAAAATACACCTGGTTTAATGGTTTTTAAATCGATAGTAAATTCACCAAATTCATGGTGATTGTCTTTAGTGAACAAACCACTCCCATTAAAATCGCAATCACCTTTTTTCTTATTTTTCTCAAACCCTTCTAGTTTTAATCCTATAGTGGTTCCGCTGGTCAAATCCCAATCAATGGTATTCAAAGCATACTCAAAACTAGCATCAGGTAATTTATAATCGATTAAATGTAGGCAGTTAAACCCTTCTGCATCTTTTGGATTGAGCAAAACATCGGGTGTTTTTGAGAAGATTTTTAGTCTAGGATCGGTTCCTCCTTTTAAGGAGTATTTGAGGTGAAGGTCGGTTACAACTATACTGACTTTTATTTTCTTTTGAGCCATAATAGCCGATGAAAAAAGCACCAAAGTGCACAATAATAAGTAGAAACGATACAATTTCATATTATATTTTTAATGCTAAAAAAAAGAATATTAGTTCATTGAAATATATTGTTTCAATGATCAGATTGGTAAATCTACTATTCGGGGGAAAAAGAAATTATACCGTTTATTCTATGGTCTAAAGCCTAAATTATATAAATAAAATTGAAAATCAAAAATATAATGTCCAACTATGGAGAAATAATTATAATTTCAAATTTACCTATCCCCCAGCATTTAATCATTATAATCTTTGTCTTTATTGAATAGCCTATTTGGTTATTCGAGTGAGGCAACTAAAAACGTATATGAGGGTAATCATTAATTCCTGTTTTCTTGCTTTTGCGATTTTGTTTTTACTGACTTTATCCAAAAACACATCGGCACAAACTAATACCGCCAAAGTATCTATTCAGAAAAGCAATAGGTATCTAGTATTCCGCAATTATAAAGAAGCCCTTACTGAGATTAACTCAGCAATTTTGGCAAATCCTGCTGCACCAGAAATAGGTGAGATGCATTTAATTAGGGGGAAAATATTTGTTGGGCTTAAACAGTTTAAAGAAGCTATTCTTGACTTAAACTTTTCTGCTACAAAAATAAATTCCAATTTCGAAGCATATAATTTAATTAGTTTTTGCAATTTAGAATTAGCTCAATACAAAGAAGCTATATTCAATTTAAATAAAAGCTTAAAAATTAATGGTATGTATGGTGATGCATTTCTTAATAGAGGTATTGCCTATACTAAGCTGAATTTACTCGATTCTGCCATGTTAGATTTAAACAAAGCGGTAGCTATATTGAAAGACAACCCAATAGCATTTTGCATGAGAGGGATTTGTGAAAAAAATAAACAAGATCTAGCCTCCGCCTTGTTGGATGCCAATAAAGCAATAGAGTTAGATTATAATTGTGTGGATGCTTACATATTAAGGTCTGAATTAAAAAGCATCAATAAAGACTATAAAGGTTCAATTGCCGATTTAAATATTGCTGTAGAAATGGATGAAGTAAATGAACTTATTTTTTATACTCGGGCTTTAGCCAAAATTCAGTTGAAAGATTTTAAAGGGGCAGAGAAAGACTTAAAAGTAGTGATAGATTTAAATCCCGAATATACTTATGGCTATTATTATTTGGGCAATAATAAAATGAATATGCAAGATGCTAAAGCTGCCATTGAATGGTACAATAAAGCAATTACATTGAATGCGAATGATTCGCAGATCTTTTATAAACGTGGCCTTGCAAAATTAAAATTGAATGATAAATCGGGCGCATGTTCCGACTTTAAAAAAGCCCAGCAAATGGGGAATTTATTGGCTGCGGAGGAAATGAAGAATTGTAAGTGAGTTAATTAAAAAACCCGCTCCGAATAAATCGGAACGGGTCTGATAAGAACCAAAACTAAACTGCTATGAGAAAAATTTATCTTACTCCTTGAGATAATGTTCCAGAGCCAAAAGTTAAGTTGATGGTAGATGTAGTACCTCCAGTTATTCCAAATGTTCCAGGTGCCCCAATATTATTATAATGAGATCTGTTGACAGGAACAGTATTATTTAAGTTAAAAAGATTTGGGTTTGAAGTTTGTACTAAAGCTGTTGCGGTTGGCAAATAACCATTTAAATTTCCTGTTGCAGTAGACCTTGTAGGGTAAATTAAAAAATTATTTGTGGCCAGTCCGGTTGTACTTGCAGGTAAAGATTGAGATCCAAAATTACCAAAATTAACATTTGGAGTTGTAGTACCCTGCAGAGCAGCTCCAGCTTGCAAACTTGGCATTCTTACAAATAAATTATCACTGTTATTTAATATATCTACAAATCGAACAGGAAGATTAGCAAAAGTTCCAAAAGTTAGAGGTACTGCTGCTACTGGAAATCTTGCAGTACTCGTTCCATTTGCTGTGCTATTATTAGTAGCATCCCATGCAGTGCCATTTGATAGTGGACCTTGTGAAATCACCATAAAATTGGTAAGTGCTGTTAAAGGATCATTACCGATATTATTAAATGTTACTGTGCTGTAAAACCTTCTACCTAAACTATCTGCTGTACTTACCGCAGCATAGAATCGACGCAATAAAGTTGGTACATTACCTGCTGGTGTAGTTGGCCTAGATCCACCACCATTTACGTTTGCATTAAATGCTTGCAAAGTGTATCTAGCTGGTATTGTTACCACAGAAGGTATAGAATCCGTTCCTGGTAATAGTGCATTTACTATCAAAGTAGAAGTGGTATCTTTTGTTGCAGCAACAAAATTAAATGCAGAAACTGCATCTGGTAATCTTATAGAATACACTCCACTAGCATTTGTAAGTCCAGTGAAGAAATTTTGAGTTCCACCAAAAGTATTGGTAATGGTTATTAATTGATTTGATAAATTTTCAATAGAATTATTAGTTAAGT
>JANOQC010000164.1:0-5868 GCA_031422175.1 Sphingobacteriia bacterium
CGGGGTGTCTGGTGCAGCCAATTTTAATAAATATGAGGGCACTACTCAAAAGTTAAATAATGCCCTTACTGTTCCAACAGCATTTCACAAAGGGAGTGGCGTAAAACCATATGGTTCCATTTTATTGGAGTACCGACCAAAAAAAGTAGTGGGCTTTATGTTGAATGTAGCTTACGATAATAGGGGCGGAAAATTCAATCAAGTAATTGCTCCATGTAATTGCCCTTCTGATATAAGTACTAATTTAAGTTACGCTGTAATTGAACCTAGCTTGCGCATTGCACCATTTGCATCGGCATTCTATATTTTTGCTGGTCCAACAATTGGTATTAATATCAACAAGGATTTTAAGCATACGCAAGAGAAGCAACCAAATACCAATGCCGATTGGAGTGATATTCGCAAAACAGTATTTGGAGCACAAGCAGGTTTAGGAATTGATATTCCGGTATCAAAGAAAAACAGCGAAACACAGATGACCATTTCTCCATTCGCTTCATTTCAAACCAATCTATTAGATGCACCAAGAACCATTGAATCATGGACTATTTATACCATCCGTGCTGGGGTTGCATTAAAATTTGGTACTGGTAAAAGAGCAGCTATAGCGCCTTTAGCTCCAGTAGTTATAACCAATACAGTGGTTACAAATATTCCAAATAAAGAAGTGCAATTTTCTGTTCGAGCACCCAAATTCATACCCGTTAATCGTAGTGTAAAAGAAACATTTCCACTCAGAAAAGTAATTTTCTTTGATATGGGTTCTAGCGAAATACCGAATCGGTATGTAATGCTTAATAAGCAAGAAGCTGCTACTTTTAATGAGCAACAATTGCAACAAGAACAACCGAATAATTTAAATACAGGAAGATCTGCTAGGCAAATGGCCGTATATCATAATATACTAAATATATTAGGAGATAGGATGCGCAAAAATCCAAACACCACTATCACTTTAAGTGGTGCTTCAGATAAAAATCCAGATGAAGGAAAACTAATGGCAGATAAAGTAAAAGACTATCTAGTAGTGAATTATGATATCAATCCATCAAGAATTACTACTTATGGAACAGATAAACCAGCCATTCCTTCTGAGCAACCAGGTGGAACTAAAGAGCTTGATCTGTTGAGAGCAGGTGACAGACGAGTAGATATCTCCAGTAGTTCTTCAGAAATGATGATACAAGTAGGTGGAGCCAACTCTCCTTTTTTAAGACCTGTTGAAATAGCAGCGTATAATGAAAATCCTTTGGATAGTCATGTGATTTTTACTGTTGCAAAAGGCAAAGAACTACTTGATTCTTGGAGTATAAATATGACCGATGAAAAAGGCGTTAAACAAAACTACGGACCTTTTACTCAAGATCAGGCAACCGTTCCTGGTAAAACCATCTTAGGAACAGATGCTTACGGCAATTATAAAGTAGAAATGATAGGAAAAACAAAAGCAGGTCTGACCATAAGAAAAGAAAGCACTGTTACATTAATCAAAGCTGATGAAACCAAACAAGAAGGGTTGAGGTATAGTATCATGTTCGATTTTGATCAATCAAAAACCAAAGATGTATATGAGCAATTCTTGATTGATGTTGTAGCGCCTTTAATTAAAGACAATGCAATAGTAGATATTCATGGTCATACCGATATTATTGGTGATGATAAATACAACTTAAAATTATCTGTAGAAAGAGCTAAAGAAGCGCAAACTATTTTGGAACGCGCTTTAAATAAAGCAGGAAGAAGAGGCGTGAAGTTTGAATCAGCTGGTTTTGGAGAAGATTTGAATATGTCTCCTTTCGAAAATAATTTACCAGAAGAAAGGTTTTACAATAGGACTGTTATCATTGATATCATAAACCCTAAGTAAAACAGAATAAGTAATCGTATCCCCCAAATCGGTTACTTTTATTTCCGATGCAGCCTATTATTAGGCTGCATTTTTTTATGCTTGTATGAGATTAAAATTCTTCCCCTAAATTAAATACAATACCTAAACGAAGCGTATTGCTTAAAGGGTTACGGGTTACACCACTACCAGAAGGAACGAGGTAAGAAACGTTAATGGTCATGAAGTTGAGGTTGAATCCGGCACCAGCAGAAAAAGAACTGCGATTTCCTCTTGCTTTATCTTCATAAAAATAGCCTGCTCTTAAAAAAAACTTTTCATCGTAACTATATTCAGCACCAATAGATGCAATAAAAGATTTTGGGTCTGAGAATGATTTACCATAACTGCTGATTACACTTTGGTTTCTGTAATCGGCTAAATTAGAAGAATCAATAGTAAAATTACCTGTAGCAAAAGGAGCAGCGGGTACTAATAACTTATTTAAATCTAATGCAAAAGTAATTTTATTCATGTCGTTAATGGCTTTAGTATAGCCAAAACCAACGCCCAAATTAGCAGGTAAAAAATCTTTGTTACGTGCATCATTGGTATAACCCATTTTAGTACCTAAATTAGAAATAGATAAACCGGCGGTAAATCCTTCGCCATCTCCATTTACTCCATTATAAAATAAGGAAACATCACCTGCAATAGAATTACCAGCACGGTATACTACACCTGTACCAACATCGCCTGTTACCAATCTAGAATTGATATAACGAATAGCAACTGCTAAACTCATTTTATCACTTAATATTCTGGTATATCCACCATCAATAGCAAATTCCGTAGGACGAACCGTATTCAACACATTGCCCGAAAAATCGGTTAATTGAATATTTCCTAAACTAAAAAAACGCATAGAACTAGAAATAGCGCTTGTTTCATTGAGTTTATGGTAAAAGCCCATACTGGCTAAATACACATCATTCAAACCCAAATCACGCAACCAAGGCGTATAGTTAAAGGCAATACCTGTTCTTTTTTTGGCAAAACCAACTTTAGATAAATTCCAGAAAACGGCATTTGCTTCTGGAGCAGTTGCAATAGCTGCATCACCCATACCACCTGCGCGAGCATCCGGAGAGATACGTAAAAACGGCACTGCAGTAGAAACAATATTGATTGAATCGGTTTGTGCAATGGTTGATTGTAATAAACCCACACAAAATGCACTTGCAATAATAATTTTCTTCATCATCGATTGATTTATACTTGTTGAATCATAACGAATAAAATTGATCATTCGTTATATAATGGCTAAATAATTCGTAAAAGTTAAACGTAGAAATTATACCATTCAGTATGTTTAGTGTAGCAGTAATTGACCGGCGCTTTGAGTTTGTTGCGCTCCTGCTACTACAATAATACGATAAAAATAGATTCCTTTGGCTATTTTTTGGCCACCATCTGCATCTCCCTGCCAGGTAATCTGTACATTCCTTGTTCCATCTGTGTTTACAAGGCGTTGTATGTATTTCACTTTTTGCCCTGCATTGTTGTAAATAAATAAATCTACCAAGAGGTTGGTATTAGGTTGATTGTGTTCAAAAGCAAATTGGGTGCTTGTAGAAAATGGGTTGGGGAAATTTCTAACATTGGCAATTAATAGTTTTTCTTGTTGTACAATTGTTAATTCAATCTTTTGTTCGTTTGAATTATTGAGTATATCCCAAGCTTTTAATCGAATGGAATGTTTGCCAATACTTAGAGTAGGTAATTGAAAACGCAATTGCCCAGACTGATAGCTGTCTTTGTTGTAACTAAAATAATCATTCAATACCAAACTGTTTCTTTCATCGTCATCAATCACTGCAGTTATATCGTGGCCAATACTATTGCCTGTTGAATTTATTCCGGAACTATCCGATAACTGAACAATTAGAATGGGCCGCTCATTGGATAGACCTCCGTTTTTAAATAGTGTATCGTTGATAAATAAATTTATACTAGGACCCTTATTATCTAATGTGCTCAAAGGGTTGCTGCCACTTATTTTGATGGAAGTAGATCCAGCTGCATCGGTAATGCCATTCTCGGCATATAAACTGATATTTCCATTACCCGATTGAAATTGAATGTCTTTAGGAAGTACAAAATTGAAATTGAAAATACCATTTACAACAGTTGCTTTTCCATTGAATAAAATACTTTTTTGAATATTGAAATGGGTAATAGGGCTGGCCGCAGTATTACCCAAGGTTTTGATGGATTGATTTTTATCATAAATCACTGGATACACTGTTCCATTGAATTGTGTATTTATTAAACCAGCTGCATTTTGTATTTCTCCTTGTATAGTGTATTTACCCAAAGCTTGTAAACTATCTGTTGGGTTGATCGGCTTATTATTGATGGAATTAATCTTGATTTTTCCTTTCGGGAAAGCCAACTGCATGGCTGGGTCACCAAGTAAAGAAAATTTTCTAGCATTCAATATATCTCCATTGTTTTGAATGGTTTTGTTTTTGGCAACCCTAACCGCTTCACCCAGTGAAAGATAAGTGCCGTCTGCATTTCGGGCGAAAGCAGTTTGAATATAATTTTCGTTCATTGTTCTATTGCTCGATGCAAAAACCAATCGGGTAGTAGTTAATAAGGCAATACCTCCATTGTAAGTTCCAAACAATAATTGCTCACCTAAAGATTGTTTGGTAGGATCATCATGTGGAGCAAAATCGCAGCTAGCAGTAATAAAGAGCGGTAATTTATTGGGATTATTAAATCGATTCACTTCAGTGGAACTAAATACGGCTTCTTCTGTTAGACGTAAAAAATTGCCATGCCCTGCATAATTAAATATCAAACCGCCTTTGAAAATACTGTTAACAATGGCTTCGTTCACAGCAGGGTATCTTGCACCACCAGCTCCACTTACCAAGGGAAAAGCATCTAAATATATTTTTTCCGGATGAAATAATGGATTTTCTTGTAATGCTGATGCAACAATTCTTTCCGCATCATTCAGGTGCAAATTATTGTCTTGATCATCTGCTAAAAAAATCATTTCTTTCCGCCAGTCGCCCAAACTTTTTGCAGAATGGTAGCCAATTATTTTATCTACTATTATTCTTGCTTCATCGGCATTGCTAACGGGCAATCTTCCAACAGCAATTGAAAGTGGGGTAGCAGCATTACTATTAATATCATCACCTGATGCAATCAATCCAAAAAAATCATCGGATGTATAAGTTAGTAATGGATCGAGTGAATTTGCACTTTCGTAAACGGGCACTAGATTAATATTATTGTTGATTCTGTTTTTAGGATCAAAGGAGCCAGCACCAAATAAAAGTACATAAGCGGGTCTTGCAACTACGCTAGAAGCCTTATCCTGCATGAATTTGATAAAGTCTCTTATGGCAGTTGGGTCGGTCGATCCACTCGAAAATTCATTGTAAATTTGATCGATCGTAATTACTAAATCGGTAAAGCCATATTGTTGTTGATGAAATGCAGCCAATCGATTTGCTGAAAATAATAAAGAGGGGTGTGTAATAATAATTCCATTTACATTGGGCGAGTTGTGTAAGTTTTGATTACCTATTTTTCCCAATACTATTGGAGTAGAAAATTGTGTATTTGAAAAAGCAATGTATTCGCTCAATTGTTGAATACTGTTTTTAAAATTGCAAGTAGATCCATTTTGAGTAACCGATAATTTTATTGGCTGTAATGGATTACTGATATTCCAAATCATTGCATTAATTGGTGTATTACTGATATTGAATTGTCCAACAATATTGGGTTGAGCTATATTATTTTGAAAGGAACGTGTATCTCTAAAACGCAGTGCATTATTGTCTGTAAAAGCCAATGCCCTTCGTCCTATTATAGAGAAACTATTCAGCCATCCTTCTGCACCAGCAGCAGCAGATTGAAATTTAATATTTAATGACAGTGCTGCTTGATTGCTTAATAAATTAGTAGTAGTTCTTACTGCTCTTGCATAAGCACCTAACAAATCTCCACTAACCGCA
>JANOQC010000165.1:0-6635 GCA_031422175.1 Sphingobacteriia bacterium
AGACTGACCTTAGTATGGTAACAGATTATCAAGTAAAACGTGTTGAACAATTATTGAATGATAGACCAGTTAGAAAATTTAATTACTTAACCCCTAATCAAGTGCTACAACAAAAAATTGCACTTATTACTTGAACTTACACAATAGTCGAAATTCAAAAGGATTATAAGTATTATCACATCACTTTAATTTAATTACAAATGAAAAAAATAGTAAACAAACCAACCTTTGCTTCACTGCTCATTGCTTCAATTGCATTGTTAATTTTTAGTTGTAACCAGCAGAAACCAGTAGAAGTAACTTCAACATCGGATTCTGTTGCTGTTGAAACAAACAAAATGAAGAAAATTCCTTCTGGACCTGTTGAAGGCACACAGATGACAGATGCTTATGTAAAACAAGTTGCCCAGATGGCTTATTTATGGGGATGGCCAATGGTAAATGTTCACAACCGCAAAACCATGTATGAAAAACTGCCACATGCCGGATTAATAGGAGGTATTGTAATGGCTGCACCACCTAATCAATTAGCCATGCTCACCGATTATGTGGTACCCGAAGAACGTATAGTAGCATGCCCTAACCAGGATGTAGTTTATGGTATGGGGCTGATGAATTTTGATAAAGAAGCAGCTTTAATAGTGCAAGTGCCCGATTTTGGCGACCGTTTTTGGGTATACCAGGTTTGTGACCAGCGTACAGACGGTTTTGCAGAAATTGGAAAAATGTATGGTTCAAAGCCCGGTTTTTACTTGCTTACCGGTCCAAACTGGAACGGTAAAATTCCGGATGGTATTCAAAAGATCTTTAAATGTTCCACTTCGCTTGGCTTAATAATTCCACGGGCATTTCAGTCTGATGATGTAGCCGACAAGCTGGCACTTCAACCAACCCTAACACAGATTATGATGTACCCTTTAAGCCAGTTCGATGGAAAAATGAAAACTGCAGACTGGAAAGGGTTGCCTACCTTTCCAAGTGAAAGTTCTGGTGGCGAAGAAACCAAATGGGTAGACCCTCAAACATTCTTTGATGTGCTGCCTGATATTTTAAAGGAAGTACCAGCTATGCCTGGAGAAGAAGCCATTTACGCTCAAATACAATCGGTACTAGGCGCGGCTGCAAAAAACCCAAAAATAAAAGCCATTTTAAAAGCCTCAGCAATTGAAAATGAAACTTCGTTGATAAAACCTCTATTCCAATTTGTAAATGTGGGGTACTCTGTACAACACAATTGGACCACGCAAAAGAATGGGGCAAGCTTTGGTATGGATTATCTTACCAGAACAGCAGTAGCCAAGTCAAATATTTTTGTAAACAAGCCAGCCGAAACAAAATATTTTTACCAAGATCTGGATGAAAAAGGCATTCGCCTGAATGGAAAAAGCAACTACACCGTAACCTATGCTACTGGCCAATTGCCTCCAGTAAAAGGTTTTTGGTCGCTTACGCTTTACAACGAAAATCATTTTTTTGAAAACAATAAAATAGATCGCTATTCTTTGGGAACAAAGAATAAAGGACTTCAAAAAAATGCTGATGGTTCAGTTACCATCTACGTACAAAAAAATCCGCCGTCAGCTGATAAAATGAGCAACTGGCTACCCAGCCCTGCTTCCAACTTTACCTTGTATCAGCGTTGTTATTGGCCCGAAGAAACAATACTTAACGGAACATGGAATCCACCGGCTGTAGTAAAGCAAGTGAAATAAGAAATTAAAAGCAATAATACAAACGGACATCAAAATTGAGTCCGTTTGTATTAAATTCATATGGAAATAATGCTAGATTAGTAGGGAAATTTTTGCATAACGGAGATTATTTTGATATGGTATTCAACATTTAAGCCTTCAAGCATATTATCACATTTGAAAAACGTGTATGACGTTAATTGTTTTTCAAGACGCTTCATAAAAGCTAAACTATTACCAGAATTCAATGTTGTACATCTAAACACATTAATTCAGTGGCAATCAATAGCAAATTTGAAATTCTTTACCAAAAGCTCCTTTCTGAAAAAACCAAAGAAAGGAGTGAGCGTATTATTTTAATAATAGCTATTGCAAGCTTTATTATTCATTTGGCATTGATCTATTTAGTTGAATTGGGCATTGTTCCATTCAACAAAGATTCTGATTTACTTAAAAATCCAATTGCAGCTATTTATACCCCTTTTTCATTTATAATTATTTATGAAGTTTACCTGTTGATACATTATCTCCCAAAATCGATCAGTATCTATATTAGCAAACAATATGAAATCATTGCACTAATTATTATTAGACGTTTATTTAAAGATCTTTCAACATTGTCTCTATCGGATGATTGGTTTAAAATAAAATATGATCTACAATTCACTTACGATTTATTAACTTCTGTAATTCTTTTTTTCCTTATTTACCAATTCTATATACACAGTAAAAAAAGATTTAGAACTGCTGCCAAAACACAAGATCAAATAAATAGCATAGAAAGATTTATTAAACTAAAAAAAATACTGGCTACATCTTTAGTGCCTATACTTATTGTAGTTGCCATTTATTCATTTATCAATTGGTTGGCAGGTTTTATCTATCCAAACCCAGAGGCTGCTATTTCTTTCAAAAACATTAATAATATTTTCTTCGAACAGTTTTTTACTATTTTAATTATTACTGATGTTATATTATTGCTATTCTCTTTTTTTCATACCGACGATTTCCATCAAGTAATTAGAAATTCCGGATTTATCATTTCTACTATTTTAATAAGACTATCCTTTTCTGTAAGTGGATTATTAAATAACATGCTTATTCTTTCTGCTGTTATTTTTGGACTTATTCTACTTATTATCCATAATAAATTTGAAGCGCAATCAGCTTTAGAAAAAGGGAATTGAGCATTCAATAACGCTTAATATCACCATTGATTATTTAAAATTATATGATCTCCTTTTTCATTTTTTAAAGCATACTTTATCATATTCAATGCAATATCAGCAGCTTTAACAGGTCTATAGATTTTTAGTGGGCCGATCATTAATGGGGAAAGTATTTTGAAAATGACGATCCCTATTTTTTCTCCCATACGTTCTTCTTTTCTATCTCCTACAATAAACGATGGTCTGAAAATATATAATGATTCAAATCCAATTTTAGTTAACCCTTCTTCCATCAGTCCCTTGGTTCTGCTATAAAAAATAGAGGAATTTTTATTTGCACCCATCGCACTCACAACTAAAAATTGGATGCTGCCAGCTTTGTGTTGCAGTGCGGCAATTTTCAATGGATAGTGAAGATCTACTTTTTCAAATGCTTCTTTTGTTTTAGCAATTTTGATGGTTGTACCTAAACAACAAAAAACATCATCGGCTTCTACAGCACTTTCGATGGTGTCAAAATCTACTACTAATTCTTTTAACTTTAAATGAATGATTCCAGTTGTTTTTCTTACATATATGGTTACTGTTGAATAAGCTGCTGAGTCAAGCAATAATTGGAGTAATAAACCTCCGGTAAGCCCTGTTGATCCCAATAATAAAGCACTGCGTTGAATCATTTGTAAAAATTTATCCAAAGATAGGACGGCATTTTTTGTAATTTCGATGCTATATGCCAAACGACAACCTCAATAATGAATTAAATCAGTTGAATCCAGCTGATAAAGAATTTGAGAATGCCATCAGACCCAGTCAAATTGATGATTTTTCTGGTCAACCTCAATTAATTGAAAATTTGGTGATTTTTATCAAGGCCGCCAAGTTAAGGGGTGAGGCGTTGGATCATGTTTTATTTCATGGCCCTCCTGGTTTAGGTAAAACCACATTAAGTAGAATTGTTGCCAATGAATTGGGTGTTAATATTAAAGAAACTTCTGGACCTGTTATAGAAAAGCCGGGTGATTTAGCAGGGTTGCTTACCAACCTGCAACCCAATGATGTCTTGTTTATCGACGAAATTCATCGTTTAAGTACAGTAGTAGAAGAATACCTCTATGCTGCCATGGAAGATTTTAAAATTGATATCATGATCGATACTGGCCCTAATGCCAGGAGTATTCAAATCAATTTAAATCCATTCACATTAGTGGGTGCTACAACTAGAAGCGGATTATTAACCGCGCCATTGTTATCACGTTTTGGTATTAAATCGCGTTTAGAATATTATAATGCTACAGTGCTTCAAAAAATCATTGAAAGAAGTGCAGCTATATTTAATACTAGTATTACTAAAGATGCTGCAAAAGAAATTGCCGGCAGAAGCAGGGGCACTCCAAGAATTGCCAATGGCTTGCTTAGACGAGTACGCGATTTTGCACAGGTATTGAATGATAGTAATATTGATTTGGGTATTACTCAACATGCTTTAAAAGCATTGAATGTAGATGCGCATGGTTTAGATGAAATGGATAATCGCATTCTATCTACTATTATCAATAAATTCAAAGGCGGCCCTGTAGGCATTACTACCATTGCTACTGCTGTAGGAGAAGAGTCTGGTACCATTGAAGAAGTATATGAGCCATTCCTGATACAAGAAGGTTTTTTACAAAGAACCCCAAGAGGAAGAGAAGCTACTTTAAAAGCTTACAATCATCTCGGGGTTACTATGAAACGTGGTGAAGCGGGGGAATTATTTAGTTAAAACTCGGTTATTTATTTGAGATGCAATTAAGGCGCAACTAATCTAAATCCATTTCCATGAATATTTACAATTTCAATGGTTGTATCTTCTTTTAAATATTTGCGCAATTTAGCAATGTACACATCCATACTTCTACCATTGAAATAGGTATCACTTCCCCATATTTTTTTCAATGCTCTCTCACGTGGTAATAAATCATTTTTATGTTCTGCCAACATTTTTAAGAGATCATTCTCTTTTGGAGAAAGGGTTTGCACCAGGTCTCCTTTTTTAAGTTCCCTTAATTTTGGATTGAAATGATAAGAAGCTAAATCAAATTCTAAATTGTCGCTAATTCTATTTTCTTCTTCATTTCTTTTTAGAATTGCTTTGATTTTCATTAACAACACTTCACTATCAAAAGGCTTGGTTATATAATCATCAGCGCCTAATTTATAACCCTGAATTATATCTTCCTTCATGGTTTTTGCACTCAAGAAAAACAAAGGCACATCCGGATCAATATCGCGAATTTCTTCTGCTAATGTAAATCCATCCATATTCGGCATCATTACATCTAACAAACAGATATCAAATTTTTCGCGTTGAAAAGCTGCCAAACCAAGTCGACCATCTCTTTCTAAAGTAATTTCATATTCATTTAGTTCGAGGTAATTTTTCAATACCATTCCCAAATTAGTATCATCTTCGCAGAGTAGAATCTTAAACTGTTTTTTCTCGTCCATATAAGTTTTATTTTATAAATGTAAAATTATTGTTGCTGCAAGTTAACGAATTGGCTTTCCAATCTTTTGTTAAAATCTCTAAAAACGAAATTTCGAAAATTGTTTATCAGTAAGGGTTTTCATAAAGTTAACTAAGTCTGCTTTCTCTTCTTTGGTTAAACACAATGGTTTTGCAAGACTTGTATCAATATTAATCGGGTTTTTAACAAAACTACTTGGATTATTATAAAAGTCAACCACTTCTTCAAGGGTTTTAAACATACCATTGTGCATGTAAGGAGCTGTAATGGCAATATTTCTTAAACCAGGTGTTTTGAATTTGCCCAAATCTTCGGTTTTTTTAGTGATCATAAATCGACCTTTATCTGATAGCGCAACTCCATCATACAAGCCAATATTTTTAAAATCGTCATTGGTAAAATCTGGTCCCATATGGCAGTCGAAACATTTGGCTTTTTCGCCAACAAACAATTTACGGCCTCTTTCTTCAGAATCAGTTAATTGAATTGAATCACCAAAAGAAAGATCAAATTTACTATCATCGGTTTCTAAGGTTTTTTCATATGCGGCAATGGCCAATGATAATGTTTTTGCACTTGGCTTAGTGCCGAATATTTTTAGAAATAAGGCTGTGTAGGTTTTGTTTTGATTTAATCTTTTTACTGCTTCGTTTATCGGCAAACCCATTTCTTCTGGATTAGCAATGGGCATTAATGATTGTTGTTCCAATGAATTTGCTCTTCCATCCCAAAAATAGTAAGGACGATTTTTCATGTTTAAAACAGATGGAGTGTTTCTGTTGGAAGGTATTCCATGAATGCCAATGCTCATTGCAAGACTGTCTGCAAATCCTAAATTGGGAATATGACAACTTGCGCAACTAATGGAAGAGTCTTTCGATAAAATTTTATCATTGAATAATTTTTTGCCCAAAGCTTTTTTAGTAGAGATGGGTGATGGAGCTATTAATGAGGCAAGTGCGATAAAGCCAGCGAGGATGAACAGAAACAGACTCCACTTTTTCATGGAGTAAAGATAAGTTGTATAAGTTATTTTATTTTACACATACCATTGATTTCGGTATTTTGCAATAAACAAACTCACCATGTCCGATAAAACCTCTTTCCTCGAAACAGTTCAACAAGCATATAGTTTCAAAGGCGAAAATGTTCAAATTGGCGCCGGTATGTTAGATGGAGAAGTTATAGCTGGCGCATCCATCTATCTTCCATTAAAAACCATGAATCGGCATGGGTTAATAGCTGGCGCTACTGGAACGGGTAAAACC
>JANOQC010000166.1:0-3795 GCA_031422175.1 Sphingobacteriia bacterium
GTTTTGAATTTTGCTTGCAACAGTATTAATGTAGAAAGTCTTAAAAGACAAAAATGATACCTTAATACGCGTTGCGAGTTTTGAATTTTGCTTGCAAAATTCAGCGACGTGGATGTAGTAGAATTTTTGTCTTTTATGACTTGTTTTTTCAACGCTATGGCATCAACTCCTAATCAGGCGACGTGGATGCAGTTTTGTTTTTGAATTTTTAAGGGTGAAATTAATTATTTCTTCAATGCTTTTGCATAAACTTCTAAAACGCGCTTTCTTGCAACCTCATGAACTACTATGGGTTTTGGATATGTAAATTCCTGAAATTCGGGAACCCATTTTTTAATGTATTCCAATGATTGATCAAATTTTTCAGTTTGCAAATAAGGATTGAAAACCCTAAAATAAGGTGCAGCATCACACCCACTTCCACTTGCCCATTGCCAGCCTCCATTATTCGCAGCTAAGTCAAAATCTAAAAGGTGTTGAGCAAAATAAGCTTCCCCCCATCTCCAATCGATCAATAAATGCTTGGTTAAAAAAGATGCTACTATCATCCGAACTCGATTGTGCATAAAACCAGTTGAATTTAATTCGCGCATGCCAGCATCCACAATTGGGTAGCCAGTTTTGCCATTACACCAAGCATCAAATTCGGCTTCATTATTCCTCCATTCAATTCGCTCATATTCTGGTTTAAAGGAAGCTCCTTTTCCTACATTTGGGAAATGCCATAAAATGGTATGATAAAAATCTCTCCAAATTAATTCATTTAAATAAGTTTCGTTCAATACCCTTGCTCTCCTAGTTAGAGAACGAATACTTACAGTTCCAAATCGTAAATGAATGCCCATTTTAGATGTCCCTTTTTGGTTTGCGGGGAAATTTCTTTGGTCGGAATAATGAATTACAATTGATTCATCTAACTCTTGAGAAGGATACCAATTATTAGGAGATTCAAACCCCATTGATTCTAGTGAAGGAATAGGTAATTGCGCTTGTTGATAAAAATATTTGACAAGCTTTTCGCTTGGGAAAGGCACACAATCTGCATCAGTTAATTTAGCCTTCCATTTTTTACTATAGGGGGTAAAAATAGTGTAGGGTTTTCCATCGTCTTTTACAATTTCTTGTTTCTCAAAAATCACTTGATCTTTATATGAATTGAATTTTATTCCATCAGCTCTAAGTAAATTTTCAATGGATGTGTCTCTTTCAATTGCATAAGGTTCGTAATCGTGATTTGTAAAAACTTGTTCTATATCATATTCTTTAGACAAATCATTAAAAATGGCTTCGGGCGTACCATATCGAACAACAAAACTGCTTCCTAACACAATTAATTGATTTTGTATTGATGTTATTGTTGAATGAATAAATGATACTCTACGATCGTTCTTATTATCTAGTTGATCTAGTATAAGTTTATCAAAAATGAAAACTGGAAGTACAGGTAAGCCTGATTTCAAAGCTACATACAGCGCGTGGTTATCAGTTAATCGGAGATCTCTTCTGAACCATATGATATTGATTGAACCAAGTTGCTTAGACATATCACAATAACAATAAGTTGTAAAATAAAGTTTACTATTTTTCTTTGAAATAAAAAATCCCATCACAAATAAATTGTGATGGGATTTTTAAAATATCAAATAAGTTTAGTTCATTTCAAGAACCCTGAACTCAACTCTTCTATTTTCAGATCTTCCTTTTGCTGTTTTATTATCTGAGATAGGACTTGTACTTCCTAATCCATCAGTTAATAATCTTGCAGCATCAATTTTCTTACTAAACAGATAAGCTTTAACTGAATTAGCACGCTTTAAAGACAATGCTTTATTAATCTTGTCAGAGCCTGTATTATCAGTATATCCATCAACATATAGTTTCAATGAAGGATAATCATTCAATGCTTTAACAACTTTGCCTAATTCAACTTTAGAACCTTTAGTTAATACAGAACTACCAGTAACAAACAATACTTTCTTATTGTCGAAATCATATTGCTTCTTTAATTCAGGACAACCATTGTTTTCAACAGTTCCTTTAACTGTAGGGCATTTGTCCTCTTCGTCATTTACTGCATCACCGTCAGTATCAGGTATAGGACAACCGTTGTAACGAGCTAAACCAGCAACTGTAGGGCACTTATCTTGCTCATCATTAATACCATCTTTATCAGTATCAGGAATAGGGCAACCTTGGTATTTAGCCAAACCTGCAACAGTAGGACACTTATCTTGCTCATCATTAATACCGTCTTTATCAGTATCAGGTATAGGACAGCCTTGGTATTTAGCCAACCCTTTTACAGAAGGACACTTATCGTTATCGTCAATTACACCATCGCCATCAGTATCCTTAGGAGCAACAACAACAGCAACTACTGGGGCTGGTGGTGGTGGTGGAGCAGGTAAAGCCACTTTCTTCTCGTATAATTTAACTTTCAACCCAAACTGAAAGCCTGTATTGTAAAAACCAATATTACCCTTATTTGCATTTGGGTTAGTGGCAGTTTTCATGTCAGATATTCCATAAATATAACGGCCATAAAACTGAACTTTTCTTTGAGAAAAAAGTTCAACACCAGCAGTAACTGCAGTACTAATATCTAAGTATTGTCTTTTAAAATAAGTAGCAGAATTATCGTTTTTAAGTGTATTTGAGAAATCCACTTGAGGTCCTAATAAAAAGGAGAAATCTTTGCTCATTGTATATTTAAACAACAATGGAAATGACTGGTATTGCATGGTTCCAGAAAACTGGCCTTGGGGATTATTGTTACCAACATATTTTAAAACGGACCATTGTGCTTGAGGCTCAAATGACAATTTTTGTGTTAAAGGTAAATTTAACCATAGACCAGCAGCCCAACCTGTTCCCATTTTATAGTCAATCCCTCTAGCATTGGTCACACGGAACTCTGTTAGATTAACAGCACCTAAAAGTCCACCACTCATGCCCGATTTGGTTTTTTTTGCTTGGGCAAAACCTTGCGAAGAAAAAAGACCGATAACTGCAATTAGCAGTGTTAATTTTAATGATTTCATTTGATTGAATTTATTCGATTGTTTGCTTTAAAATACTAATTTGAATGTATTAGCTATAATTGGAACAAATGTATGAACTATTTTTGGGATATAATCAAATAGAATCACTATTTTGAAAAATTTTTTGATAAATTATGGGGGTTATATAATTGGAATAATTCGTTTCCCCTGCTCTTTTTACCCATCGGATACCAAAAATAGCATTGGTTAAAAATACTTCGGATGCATTTTCTAAGTCTTCTATAGAAATTGATTCTTCCACAATTTCATATTGCATCATTTGTAATTGACCAATAATATACCGCCTCATTACCCCAGCAACCGGTCCATCAGCTATTGGAGGCGTTTTAATAACACCCTTTGATATAATAAAAATATTGGCAATAGTGGAATCCGTCAAATGACCATTAGCATTTAATACAATGGCGTCATTGAGTTTTTCTTCTTTAGCCCAAATTGCTGCCATAACGTAGGATAAATAATTATTACTCTTGATCATGGAAAAGTGGTCTGCTGATTTTATGGCTTTTGAAAATATGCCAATCTCCAGCCCATTTTCATTCAATCGGTTATTGCTTTCATTGAGGTCCCAAGTTTGTAGTAGTAAATGCGGAAAATGTTGCTGATCGTCATAAATTCCGCCATCGCCCCTGTAAATGGTAACTCTAACCCTTGCTAAATGGTGGTGCTGGTTTTTAAGTACCAACCCATGAATAGCGTGAGTAATATAAGATGTAGTAAAATAATTAGGGGG
>JANOQC010000167.1:0-14030 GCA_031422175.1 Sphingobacteriia bacterium
GCAACAGAATTTGTAATAGCGGCTGTTGTTGTAACGATTGTTGCGATCAAATTACTCGATTTTTTAAAACCTTATCTGGGAGATATGATTTGGCCAGTTAAAATATATATGGCTGCAATAGCCGTGATGTCTGCATCTGCAGCCAATTTATTGAGCAATAAGTTACTGAAAATAATTGCAACAACTTATTTTGTACCAGGTGCAGCGCTATTTGTTTTATCTGATGCAGTTTTAGCATCCAATCATTTTTTATACAAAGATAATTTCTTAGATATTGTAGTTATGTTGAGTTATGGATACGCTCAATGTTTGATGGTTCAGGGTTTTACAAGATACCTCAAAGCTTAAGGCATTTCATATTCAATAAAAAAAGCTCCGAGAAAATCGGAGCTTTTTAATGATTGGAACTTTATAAGATTAGTAACCCATTCCACCCATATCAGGAGCACCACCACCATGTGAATGGGCTGCTTCTGGTTTTGGCTTATCAGCAACTACACACTCAGTGGTGAGCAACATAGCAGCGATAGATGCAGCATTTTCCAATGCAACACGGGTTACTTTAGTAGGATCAATTACACCAGCTTTGAAAAGATTTTCATACACTTCTGTACGAGCATTAAATCCAAAATCTCCTTTGCCTTCTTTTACTTTTTGTACAACAATAGAACCTTCAATTCCACTGTTGATAACAATTTGACGTAATGGCTCTTCAATAGCTCTTTTTACTATTTGAATACCAGTTGTTTCATCTTCGTTAGCACCTTTAAATTTCTCCAAGCTTTCTACAGCGCGGATATAGGCAACACCACCACCAGGAACTATACCTTCTTCAACGGCAGCTCTTGTAGCATGTAGAGCGTCGTCAACACGGTCTTTCTTTTCTTTCATTTCCACTTCTGTAGCTGCACCAACATATAATACTGCAACACCACCGCTTAATTTTGCTAAGCGCTCTTGTAATTTTTCGCGATCGTAGTCTGAAGTAGTGTTTTCTACTTGAGCTTTGATTTGATTAACTCTAGAAACAATATCTGCTTTTTTACCTTTTCCGCCAACTACAATTGTGTTGTCTTTATCGATGGTAATTGAAGCCGCTTGACCTAATGAAGTTAAATCTGCTGCTTCTAATTTGTATCCCAATTCTTCGCTAATTACAGTACCAGCAGTTAAGATAGCTATATCAGTTAACATTTCTTTTCTACGGTCACCAAAACCTGGTGCTTTAACAGCTGCTACTTTTAAAGTACCACGTAATTTATTTACTACCAATGTAGCCAATGCCTCTCCTTCTAAATCTTCTGCAATAATTACCAATGGTCTACCAGTTTGTGCAACTTTCTCCAAGATGTGTAAAATATCTTTCATAGCACTGATCTTCTTATCGTAGATCAAGATATATGGATTCTGCATTTCAGCTTCCATTTTCTCACTATTAGTAACGAAATAAGGAGAAATATATCCACGATCAAATTGCATTCCTTCAACAACATCAACTGTTGTATCAGTACCTTTTGCTTCCTCAACTGTGATTACGCCTTCTTTACCAACTTTAGCCATTGCAGTTGCAATTAACTTTCCAATTTCACTATCACTATTTGCAGAAATAGTGGCTACTTGCTCAATTTTCTTTGAATCGTTACCAATGGTTTGTGATTGCGCTCTTAAGCTAGCAATTACTTTTGCAACAGCTTTGTCGATACCACGTTTTAAATCCATCGGATTAGCACCAGCAGCAACGTTTTTTAAACCTTCACTGATAATTGCCTGAGCCAAAACAGTTGCAGTAGTAGTTCCATCACCAGCAATATCTGCTGTTTTGGAAGCAACTTCTTTCACCATTTGAGCACCCATGTTTTCAATAGCATCTTCTAATTCAATTTCTTTTGCAACAGTAACTCCATCTTTGGTTACTTGAGGTGCACCGAATTTTTTCTCGATAACTACGTTACGACCTTTTGGTCCTAATGTTACTTTTACAGCGTTGGCCAAAGTGTCAACGCCTTTTTTCATTTTATTCCTTGCTTCAATATCAAAAAATATTTGCTTAGCCATATAGATTAATTTTTAAATGTTATATAATTGCCAAAAGATCACTTTCTCTCATAATCAAAAGATCTTGTCCTTCAATCTGAACCTCAGTTCCAGCATATTTGCCGTATAAAACGTTGTCGCCTACTTTTACAGTCATTGGCTCGTCGATTTTGCCTTTTCCAGCAGCTACAACTACTCCTCTTTGAGGTTTTTCTTTAGCAGTATCAGGGATAATAATTCCACCTGCCGTTTTTTCTTCGGCGGCAGCAGCCTTAACGATTACTCTGTCGTGCAGAGGAGTAACGTTGATTTTCTTAGCCATACTTTATTGATTTTGGTTAATTAAATGATTTTTTCTAAACATGTCCATTATTATGCCAAAGAGAATAATAAGCCAATTTTTCAGTTAAAGTAAAAATCAAGGTTTTTGAAGGGTTCAGGCTGACAGAGATAGTCATTATATACTTTCTTTATGTGCCAAATTTGCATTTTAGCCTCATAAGTATTGATAAAGCCTTACCTTCGCGCAGCTAAAAAGTTCTTGTTGAATGATCAGTAGAAGAAATATCCGGGTTAAAGTAATGCAATTGCTCTATATGATTGAGTCTGCAGACAATGTCAATACTTTTAAACAGCCCATTGAAACCTTAGAAAAGCAATTAGATAAAAGCAGGGAATTGTTTATTTATTTGATCTTTTTTTTGTCCGAGGTAGCCAGATATGCCGAAACAAATGCAGTAAAAAGAGCTTCCAAAAATCTTCCTTCTCACAGTGATATGAATGTAAATATTAAAATCGCTGGGAATGAATTTATTTGGGCATTGTTGGAAAATAAATCTTACCAAAAAGCAATAGATGCAGATCATCCAGAAAAAAGAATTGATGTTGAATTGGTTAAGAAAATCTATAATCAACTAATAGAAACCACCGAATACAAGAAGTACATCACCGAACAAAACAGAGATAAAGCAAAAGAAAGAGAAATCATTAAATTGATTTTTACTCAATTGATGTTGCCAGATGAAAATTTCATCAACCATATAGAAGAACTTTTCAATAATTGGGACGATGACGGAGAAATGATGGAACAAATGATGCTTACTTTTATTCAAAAGCCTGCAACAACTCCATTAGACCAATTAATGAATCAAGATAAATGGGATTTTGCAAGAGGCTTATTAAGAACTGCGATAGAGAAAAAAGAGCACTGCGCCGAACTTATAAAACCTAAACTAAAAAACTGGGATGCAGAAAGAATTGCACAATTAGATATGGTTTTAATGCGTTTGGGTATATGTGAGCTATTGTATTTCGAAACTATTCCTACCAAAGTTACTATTAATGAATATATCGATTTAGCCAAAGATTATAGTACTGCACAGAGTGGCCAATTTGTAAATGGCATTTTAGATAATATTCATAAAGAGCTTACTTCTGAGGGGAAAATAAATAAAATAAGTTTTAAGAATAATGCAATTTAGTAGGAGATTATTATTAATTGTAGGAACTATTTTCATTGCTTTAAGTGCGTGTAAAAATAGTGATTCCGAAAATGCAGCATCTGCAAATCGTATTGTTGACACTGCCTTGTATACTTCAATAAGCTTTAAGGATACTATTATTAATTTCGGTACCATTAATATGGGCGAAAAAACCAATATTCTGTTTGAGTTTACCAATACAGGATCAAAGCCTTTGTATTTAACAGAAGTGAAACCTGGTTGTGGGTGTACCGTAGCTGATTATTCCAAAGGTGCAATACCTGTGGGAGGAAATGGCACCATCACTGCATCTTTTGACAGCAATAAATCTCATCCTGGCTCAGTAGCAAAAAATATATCAGTAACAGCAAATACTATTAATGGTATTACTCATAACCTTACCTTTAACGGAGAAATTCAACAATTAAAAACACCATAATATGTTTTCTTTAGCAACAATTATTTTATCTGCAGACCCAAAATCGGGTGGCACAGTTCAATTAATTATGATGGGTGCCATTATTTTGGTATTCTGGTTATTTATGATTCGCCCTCAAGCAAAAAAAGCAAAAGAGCAAAAGAAGTTCATCGACAATATGCAGAAAGGCGATAAAATTGTAACCATTGCGGGTATACATGGTACCATCAACAAAATCAATGAAGACGCAACCATTCAAATGGAAGTAAATCCTGGAAGCTATCTAAAGATTGAAAAGTCTTCTATTAGTATGGAATGGACAATTGCAATTAATAAACCAGCTTTAGAGAAAAAATAGAAGATAAAGATTATTGAACTAAATTTATTGCCGGTAACAATTTGTTGCCGGTTTTTTTATGTCTATACTTAAAATCGGATTAACAGGAGGAATCGGAAGTGGTAAATCTACTGTTGCCCAAATATTTGCGCAATTAAGTGTTCCTATTTTACAAGCCGATGAGTTGGCAAAAAACATCATGCAAAACAATGAAACCGTTAAACAAAAAATCATTGCTGCGTTTGGCCAAAAGGCTTACCAAAACAATACACTCAATAAATCTTTTATTGCAGATATAGTATTTAAAGATCCTTTTCAATTATCAGTATTAAATTCGATTGTTCATCCCGCAACAATTGCAGCCAGTATTGAATGGGCGTCAAAACAAAATGTTCCATATGTAATTAAAGAAGCTGCATTATTTTTTGAATCAGGTTCTGCCGAAGGACTAGACAGAGTTATTGGTGTATTTGCACCTACTGCATTGAGAATTCAAAGAGTTATGAACCGCGATAGGGTTAGCAGAGAGCAAGTAATTGAAAGAATGAATCATCAAATTGATGAGGCATTAAAAATGAAATTATGTGATTGGGTGGTTATAAATAATGAGCAGAAATTATTGATTCCTCAAGTGTTACAATTGCATGAAAATCTACTCGACTTGGCTTTAAAAAAATAAGATTTTATGGTTTTGTGATTTCAAAACACCATCTTTTTAATTTCCCTTCAAAATCAAATGGGGTAGTAGCTCTGGTAATATCTTTTATTTGCGATGTATGAATTGATTCTTTATCTATTTCAAATCTAGAAAAATTAGTACTAAAAAAAAGAATCCCTTCGGCAGATATCGCATTCAATACATCATTAATTAATTCTGCATGGTCTCTTTGAATATCCAATATGTCTTTCATACGTTTGCTATTGCTGAAAGTTGGGGGATCCATAATTACCAAATCAAAACTATTAGGGGGCAACGTTTTTAAATATTGCTTGACATCAGCATGAATAAAATGAAATTTTTTAGGATCGGTATATTGATTGAGGGCCATGTTTTTTTCTGCCCATGTTAAATAGGTTTTCGATAAATCAACTGAGCTAACTTCTGATGCTCCTCCATCAGCTGCATACACCGAAAAAGAACCAGTATAACAGAACAAATTTAATACGCGCTTTCCATTGCTTAGCTGTTTTACTTTTTCTCTAGTAATTCGATGATCGAGAAATAAACCAGTATCTAAATAATCGGTTAGGTTCACTAAAAAGTGCTGGCCATTTTCATTAACAGTATAATATTCCTGCTCGGTTGCCAATTTCTCGTACTGACCTTCCCGATGAGATTGTCTTTTTCGTTGCTTGCAGTACATATTATCAGTTGGAACTCCTGTAATAGTTTGAATTATTTCGAGGCAGGCCATTAACCAGGCTTCATGGGCATCATCTTCCATGCAGTGTCTTCGTAAATATTCTGCTATATAAATATTGTTTTCATACAATTCTATACTAAAAGGAAATTCGGGTAAATCGTGGTCGTAGATCCGGTAACAGCTAATATGTTGACGCTTGGCCAACTTGCTTTTATGTTTAAAAACTTTGGTCAGTCTGTTTTTGAACATTTCTGCCTTAACCGCTTCTATCATTGTCGGAAATTAAGCATAAAATCATGCACCATTTATCCTTTTTTTGATTTTTCAATAAACAATTCGATTATATTTATTTTCTAAATACGATTCATGAGAAAACAAATTTTTTTTGCCATTGGATTGCTCTGTGCTTCAGGCTCTTTTGCGCAAAACTATTCAACTCTTGCTGAGCAACAAGCAAGAATTCAAACCATAGTAAAAGCCTATCCGCAATTGGCTACGTTATCCTCCTTAGTAAAAAGCAATGGAGGCAAAGACATTTGGATGATTACCATTGGCACAGGTAAAACCGACACAAAACCAGCCATTGCTGTTGTGGGAGGTGTAGAGGGGAATCATTTATTAGGAACTGAATTTGTAATTGGTTTTGCTGAAAATTTATTAAAGGCAAGTGGTTCAGATTCAATCAAAAATTTGTTGCAAAAAACCACTTATTATTTGTTCCCTAATATGAGCCCCGATGCTTCGGAACAATATTTTGCAAAATTAAAGTATGAAAGAACAGGAAATGCTACATCAACTGATGATGATAGAGATGGGCGATTAAATGAAGATCCTTTTGACGATTTAGATGGAAATGGAAAAATTACATTGATGCGCATTGAATCTCCCATTGGCGAATTCAAATTACATCCTGATGATGCAAGAGTATTAATTAAAGCAGATGCTAGTAAAGGAGAGAAGGGAAAATATTTGATTTTAACTGAAGGAATAGACAACGATAAAGATGGCTTATTCAACGAGGATGGAGAGGGTGGAATTTCATTCAATAAAAATTTAACTTATAAGCACAAAACTTTTGCAGTTGGTGCTGGTGATTATCCTGCAAGTGAAAAAGAAACGCGTGCATTATTAGATTTTCTTTATGATGCTTTTAATGTGTATGCAGTTGTGAGTTTTGGATACAACAATAACCTAAGTTCTAACGAAGACAAAACAACCACCATTGTAAGTGATTTATACAACAAGGTTTTAGGCGCTAAAGATGCAGTAAAAACAACTGCTGGAGGTGGTGATTTTCTTTCATGGGCATATCAACATTATGGGAGGTATAGTTTTAGTACACCAGGATGGTGGGTACCAAAATCTAAACCCGATACTGCTAAAAAAGAAAAAGCATTTGCAGTAGAAGACCCTATTGCCAATTATTTAAGATGGAGTGCTCAACAAGGTAATACCGATGTTTTTACAGAATGGAAATCAGTTGTGCATCCTGATTATCCCAACCAAAAAGTGGAAGTAGGAGGAATAGATCCATTTGTTTTAGTCAACCCACCTTATAAATTAGTTGCAGATTTAGCCAAAAAGCATAGTGAATTTTTAATTAAAGCAGCATCATTTCAACCAGAGATTGATGTGACCAATATTAAAACAGAATCTTTAGCGAATGGTTTAACAAGGGTAAGTGTAGATGTAATTAATAAAGGTGCTTTGGCTACACATAGCAAATTTGCAGATAGAAATTATTTCGTTAAAAAAATAAAAGTGGGCGTTACTCTTTCCGATAAACAAAGCTTGGTTGGAGGTAAAAAAATATTGTTGATCAATAATATGGAACCTTCAACAAAACAAACATTTAGTTGGCTGATTAAAGGGAAAGGAAAGATAACCATCGATGCTGGTTGCCCTACAGCTGGAACCAAAAATATTGATATTTCACTTTAACGATTAATTGAGCTAACATGAAAAAAATAATTCTATCAACTTTATTATTTTGTGCCTTTACATTTTTCAACAATGTTTATGCGCAAAGTCCAGAGCAAATTTTTAAAGCATCTGGCACACCTGCTAATCCAAAAGTAACCGTAACATGGAACAGGTATTACGATCATGGAGGCATTACAGAAATATGTAAAAAAATTGCTGCTGCCTATCCTGATTTAGCAAAGCTACAATCCATCGGTAAATCTTATGATGGCAGAGACTTATGGTGTTTAACAATTACAGATTTTAAGAAGGGTGTAGAACTGAATAAACCAGGAATGTATATTGATGGAAATATTCACTCCAATGAAATTCAAGGCGCAGAATTTGCAATGTACACTGCATGGTATTTAACGGAAGCTTTTGGAGACACAAAATTTATTCAAGAGCTTTTGGCCGATAAAGTGTTTTATATTATTCCAAGTATTAATCCAGATGCCCGTGATAGTTATATGCACAAGCCAAATACGGCTTCTTCCCCTCGTTCTGGCGTAAAGCCAATTGACAATGATGGAGATGGTTTGGTAAACGAAGACAATTACGATGATTTAGATGGTGATGCAAATATTACTTTGATGCGTAGAAAAAATCCAAACGGCCGTTATAAGATCGATCCTAGAGATTCACGCAATATGATTCAAGTGGGGCCAGATGATAAAGGTGAATATGAATTATTGGGTATAGAAGGTATTGACAATGATGGTGATGGCAGAGTAAATGAAGATGGCTATGCATTTGAATACGATCCAAACAGAGATTGGGGTTGGGGATGGCAACCAAACTATATTCAAAATGGAGCATATAAATATCCATTTTCTATTCCAGAAAATAGAGCAGTGATGGAGTTTGTGATGAAGCATCCAAATATTGCAGCAGCACAATCTTTTCACAATGCTGGTGGTATGATTTTGAGAGGCCCGGGAGGTGCCGAAGATGTTGGAACCTATAATGCACAAGATGTTGCCGTGTATGATGCCATTGCTAAAAAAGGAGAGGAACTCATGCCAGGCTATAAATACTTAGTGGTTTACAAAGATTTGTATTCGGCTTATGGTGGAGAATTGGATTGGTTTTATGCAGGAAGAGGAATTTATACTTATTCCAACGAATTATGGACGCCGTATTTAATGTTCATGAAAGAATCTACCCGTGATCCTTTTGACAATACTTCTTATAGTTTTGATCGCTATCTATTATTTCAAGATGCATTTGTTCCATGGAAAGAATACGATCATCCTCAATATGGAAAAATAGAAATCGGAGGTTTTAAAAAGAATTTTGGAAGAGCACATCCAGGATTTTTATTGGAATCGGACGCACATAGAAATATGGCTTTCTCCATTTACCATTGTTATCACACACCCAAATTAACTGTATCATCTTTGGTTGAAAAAGACTTAGGAGATGGTTTAACAGAAGTAACTGTGGTTATTGCCAATAGCAGAATTATGCCAACACATAGTAGTCAGGATGTAAAGAATAAAATTGAACGTCCCGACTATATTACATTAAATACCAAGGCCAAAGTAGTTGCAGGCATGTTGGTTGAAAATGCAGATCTCAATTTAACTTCAGAGCAGAAAAATAATCCGGGGATTTTAGAAGTGAATAATATTCCTGGATTAGGAACCATTACTGTTAGATGGATCGTATCAGGCAAAGGACCTTTTACAATTACCATTGACAGTAAAAAAGGGGGAGTAGTGGAAGGAATAAAAAATTAAATTTTTATACTAGACCTCAGTCCCAGGAACTTATGTTTGACAGGTTTGTTTATAGAGTAATGCGATAAATGGTTTTGGCAATTACCTTTGTTACTTACCCATTGTATTGCAATCACCTAAAAACAGCTAAAAATTTAGTGGATATTCTTATTGAGAAAAGACACTAATATTACTCCTTGGGTTGAAAAAAATGAAAAAGCATTTCATTATTGCCTTGTAAAAATGTAAAAAATACAGTAATATTGCCTTGTATAAATGTACAATACAGTCGTTTATTGCCTTGTAAAAATGTATTTACCTAGAAAAATAGATCAAATTTTAGTTGATTGGAGTCTTGAAAAAGAAGTTAAACCCTTATTGGTGAGGGGTGCGCGACAGGTTGGCAAATCCACTGCAATCAGAGAATTAGCCAAGCGGTTTGATCATTTTCTTGAAATTAATTTTGAAGAACAACGATTGGTGCACAAACTTTTTGAGGGAAATCTTGACCCAATTATTTTGTGCGATAATTTATCAGTTCTTTATAATGTACCAATCATACCCGGAAAGACTATCCTTTTTTTTGATGAAATACAGGCATGTTTACCTGCCATTTCTTCGTTGCGTTTTTTTTATGAAAAGTATCCGACACTTCATGTTGTAGCAGCAGGCTCTTTGTTGGAATTTGCACTGGGAGAAATTCCTTCTTTTGGAGTTGGAAGAATAAGATCGATTTTTATGTATCCTCTTTCCTTCAATGAATACCTTGCAGCTATTGGCGAAAAATTACTTTTGCAAGCTAAAGAAAAAGCAAGCATACATCATCCACTTGCAGAATCAATACACCAAAAATTACTAGAACATTTCAAACGGTTTCTAGTAATTGGAGGAATGCCTGAAGTGGTTGTAAACTATGTGAAAAATAAAAACCTCAATCTTTGTCAGATGGTTCTAGATGACCTCATTACATCAATAAAATCTGATTTTTCAAAGTATAAAAAAAGAGTCCCGTTTTTACGCGTTTCTGAAGTATTCGATTCAATAGTGCAACAATCAGGTAATAAATTTACTTACACAAATGCAGCAACTGATGCAAATATTAAGCAAGTAAAAGAAACCATTGATTTACTAATTATGGCAGGAATTGTTGTAGCTATTACTCATTCAGCAGCAAATGGATTGCCCTTGGGTGCTCAAATTAATAGTAAAAAACGAAAACTTATATTGTTTGATACTGGCATCTTTCAGCGATTATTTGGACTGAATATTTCAGAACTTTTATTTGAGGATAATTTTGATACCATCAATAAAGGTGCTATAGCTGAACAATTTGTGGGCTTGGAATTATTAAAAGCGGCTTCCTATTATAGTCAAGAAAATCTATTTTTCTGGCAAAGGGAATCAAAAAGTAGTAACGCTGAAATAGATTATATAATCCAAAAAAAGCAAATCATTTTACCAATAGAAGTAAAGTCTGGATCAAAGGGTTCGATGCAAAGCCTGTTTATTTTTCTTGCAGAGAAAAAATTGTCATTTGGTATAAGGATGTCTTTAGAAAATTATGTAACTTATCAGAATATTCAGGTATTTCCTCTATATGCTGTATCCGAACTTGTAAGTGATTAAAAGTATGCTGCTTTTAATGTAATCTCATTGTCCACTTCGTTTTCAAAATGAGTTTTAAAAAGAATTTTCATTTAAGCTCCTGTTTTTTAACTTACTCATCGGATAACATATACGAGTTAACACCAAATGGCGATAAAGTTTATCCTTTCAGGCAAAGGGCCTTTTACAATTACCATTGACAGTAAAAAAGGGGGAGTAGTGGAAGGGATAAAAAATTAAAATTTTATACTCGACCTCAATCCCAGGAATAAAGCACTGGGATTATTTTTCAGTATCGGGTTTATCCACTGAATATCACCACCAAGGGAAAACCATTTAGTTAACCATGCTTGGTAAAATAATTCTATGCCCGTTTCATTTCGTAATGGCTTGCCCAATGATTTTGCAAAATCATCGAGGTAGCTACTTAACGAATAATGATACATGGCCAGCCCCCATTTATCATCGCTTCTGTTTTTAAAGAAACTGTTTCCCCCAATTCCCAAATGCATACCGATATGGATGGGATTGGGATTACCATCGCTGATACTAACCATACCAAATAATCCCCAACCTTTTCCTTTTTCTGCATAATCAACAAGAGGCTGATTGATGTTGTAGTTGATATACCAACGGCTGTTTTTTCTTCCCAACACACTGTCGGGAGTAGGTAATACTAAATCGCCGAGATCGTACAGATCGGCTCCGTCCTGAGTGCTATATGCAGCACGAAGGGAGTGACTTCCCTTCTTACCTCCAATGGTTACTTCTTTTTCAACTGACCCAGAAAATGTAATTCCCGTTTTAAATGGAGTTTTAAACAGAAATTGATTTGCATAATTACCGGGGTCGTATACCATGAAAGTATATTTAAGCGCATTTGTTTTTATGGTACTGATGGCCCCCAACATATAGGGTGGTGTAATGCCAGATACAGGTCCTGCATAATTTACATTCCAGAATGCATCAATACCGGCCCCGCCACTAAAACGGGTACCGGCGGCGATATCCACCATATTTATTTTGCCAATCATCAGTACATTGGCTTTGCCAAACTGGTGTACCAAGTGCAGACTGGTGACATCAAAAGCTTCACTACCATCGAGACCCGGAAATGTAGTTGCAATATTATTGGGAATTAATGTACCACCTTTCCCGTTTAGCGATGCTCCAAAATTTTGCTCAACGTGTGTTACCAGTGTCCATCGTTTTAATCCCAGTTTAACCCCATTGAATTTGATCATAAGATCGACCTTCCCCGAAAAAATGGATTCATTATCCCCTGCACCTGCTACATAATTATGTTGAAAAAAAGTTACTCTTGGCTCAATGATAAGGCCGTTCTTTTTTAAACTATCCCTAGCGCCGCCCCAGTTGCTGGTTAAGTTTGTTTTGGTGGCTGATGTTTTTTTTGCAACAGGTAAATCTTGGGCTAATGCAACAGCTAATATTAAGCAAGCAGTTGCTGTAATCATTATTTTTTTCATGAAAAATATTTAGTCTTAAAAATCATTTTTTATAAATTGATTTCCCTTCAAAAATGGTATTTAACACAACTGTTCCATCAATATTCTCTACAGGTATGGCAAAAAGATCTCTGTCTAAGACAATCATATCTGCATACTTGCCTTCTTCTATAGAACCGAATTCTTTATCCTGCATGGTTGCCTGTACACCGCCCAGTGTAAAAATTTTTATCGCCTGCGCTAATGTGATGGGTAGCCCCAAACGGCCCGGAATTTTTCCATAAGGGTCCTTTCTAGTTGCCATAGCTTCAATATTTGGAAAGGGGGAAGGACTGGGAAAACCCAAAGGCCAGTCAGATCCATAGCCGGCTACAACTCCTGCATCAACAAACCCCTTTATTGGAAACCATTTTGTTTGCATCCGTTCTTCTCCAAACAATGGTTCGAGGATTGGACTAAACCCACTTGGGAAAAATAGTGCTGGGGAAAAATCGGCATAAACACCGAGTTCTTTAAATCTTTGAATATCGGCTTTACTTACTAAACTGCAATGGGCAATATGATGATGCAATCCAGAACGGGGGAATTCTTTCTGAAATTTTTCGATAAGGTTCAAAAGTTCCTGAACAGTGCCATCTCCATTTGCATGAAAATGAAGTTGTATACCTGCCTTATGATATTCCAGTAACTGAGGTAGATATTTTGGGCCGATACTGATTCCTGTTTCTCCTTTTGTTGTTGGATTATTGCTATAGGGTTCCAGTAACAATGATGTAAAACTAACCCAGTTGCCATCTGCAACAACTTTTACACAGTTAGGGTTTACTAAATGTGATTGATACTTTTTGCGTTCCCCAATTAGCTTCGAAGCAGCTTCATCGCTGGAAATACTCTGTGCATAATCATGCATGTTCAGTGCTGTTTGCACCCGCATATTCAATTTACCCTCATCTTCCAGTCTGCGATAACCGAGCAACATGCCTTCATTTACTTTTGCATCTGTTATTGAAGTAATACCTACGGAACGCAATTCATTTAACCCTTTACTTAAACCCTGGTACCAAGACTCTTTGCCAGCAATAGGAATTAACTTGCCAACTAGTGCAAATGCTTCTCCTGAAAGATATCCAGTTGCTTCGCCGGTTTTTGGATCTCTATCAATCACACCACCTTCGGGATTAGGGGTCGATTTAGTAATGCCTGCCATTTCGAGGGCCTTACTGTTGGCAGTTGCATTGTGACCGCTTTCGGCTACAAGCACCACTGGTATATCTTTAATTACTTCATCAATAATTTCCTTGAACATTTTACCATTTTCAAACATTGCATGACCCCACTGTTTGCCCCTGATCGCTTTCCGTTCCGGATGATTTGCTGCATAAGCTTTAAGTGCGGCTTGGATCTCTTTTTTGGTATCGGTAGCAGAAAAATCGAGTTGACCGTCAGCGGTAAAAGCGTATTTGTAAGAAGGATGTACATGAACATCATAGATGCCTGGCATCACAAACTTGCCAGCAAGATCAATCACTACCGTTTTATCACCAATAAATTTTTCTATATCGGCATTGCTGCCCACTTTAATAAACTTCCCGTCTTTTATGGCAACAGATTCTGCCCATTCCTGTTTTTCATTTACGGTATA
>JANOQC010000168.1:0-3953 GCA_031422175.1 Sphingobacteriia bacterium
GTGTATAATTATATCCATCGCTTTTATATACAATATGATCGGGATTAACATCATATTGAATCTTTACGTATTCCAGCCTTAAACCTAACTCAGCCTCCCATTTTTTATTTTCAAAAATATAATTACTATAAACTGCCGGAATCCATTCTTTATAATTTGCCCACCCACCAGCACTTGAATCCAATACCGAATTAGTGCCAGGAATAAACTGCATATTAGTGGGTATGCTTCTGTTTCTAAGTTTTATTCCAGTCTCAATTCGACCATATCGTAAAGGCTGAATATAATCTAAATTAAAGTCTAACACTTGTTCATCAGATAATAACTTAAACGCATCAGTACCTTTGGAACTGGGCAAATAATTATCATAAAAATATTTTTCATCTTCTCTGTGGAAAGTATAATTGAAACCAAAATTAAGTAATCTACCTGCTTCTTTAAATTTGTGTTGATAGCTTGCAGTTGCCATATAGGTAGTTTTTAATTCATCTTCTAAAAACTGCCAAAGCCGCTTCTGCTGGGAAAGGTCTGCGTTAAAAAAAGGTTGATCTCCACGATCAATAATTTTTTCACTACCGAAAAGACCAGAAATGCTAAATGTATTCTGCTCATCAATTGTGTAATCGATACCCGACTTAATGGTTGTAAAATGAGTATTTCGATTTCTTTTTAATTGAGAGTTGATTATTTCTCCATTATTGTAATACCTCGTTACAAATTCATTTTTATTCAGTGTTTCTGTATACAAGTAATCACCTTGAAAAAAAATATTCACTTTTTTTTGCCGATAGTTAAGCGATACATTAGGATTGACTTTTGGCGTAAGTGTATATTGAGGTCTTATATTGGGTAAATTTTCTTTTCTAACCCAAAGTGAACCAAGTCCGGCAGTTAACCCCAGCTTTCCATTGAACCCTTCTTGCTTATTTTTTTTGTAAATTATATTAATGATACCTGCATTACCATTCGCATCGTATTTGGCAGAAGGGTTATTGATGATTTCAATTTTGTCGATAGCAGAAGCAGGAATATTGTCTAATCCGGTTTGACTTCCAAAACCGGTTAATGCAGTTTGTTTACCATCAATCAAAACTGTCACTTT
This sequence comes from Sphingobacteriia bacterium, assembly GCA_031422175.1. Classification (GTDB taxonomy): domain Bacteria; phylum Bacteroidota; class Bacteroidia; order Chitinophagales; family Chitinophagaceae; genus Sediminibacterium. The sequence goes on from JANOQC010000168.1 coordinate 1,103, forward strand.
ATCGTTCCCACGAAGTTGCACTTTTCCATCCTGAACTGTAACACTAGGCAAGTTTTGCATTGCTTGTAAAACCGAGCCACCAGTTTGGCTAATGTTGTCTTTTAAAGAAAATATTTTTTTATCCATTTTCTCACCGATCATATTCGTATTACTTGTTACTGTTACATTGTTTAGTGAAGTAGGGGTGTCTTCTAATTCAATTATTTTGAGATCTAGAAAATCAGGTAGATTTCCAACAAATAAATTTTGATTTTTTGTAGTATAACCCAAATAGTTAATTTCTAAATAGTAATTACCTGATTTAACTTTAGTTAGGATGAATCTGCCTTCTTCGTTGGTTACAGTTCCACTTATGAAGGAACTGTCTTTTGATGACTTTAAAAACACATTTACAAATGGTAGACCTAATTTAGTTTTTTTATCTTTAACTAATCCGGATATAGTAGTTTGTGCGCGTAATTGATGGAAGCCAAATATTAGAATAATAAAAAGTATTTTTTTTCTAAAAAGAGAGGACATGTTCATTGAATAGAATATTTTTATGAAATCCATGTTCCTTCAATTTTGTCTATTTTCCATTTATTATTTTTCTTAACAATAAATATTCTATACCCTCTTCCACATTTTCCGCCACAATTATACCCAGCATCTAACACTCCAAATGATTTGTCTTTGTCAAATTGAATTCTAGTTACATAAACAAATCCAGAGAAAATAAAATTATATTTTTTAATCCAAATACTGTCTCTTCCCTTTGGAAACTCATTAAAGTTTTTGAATTTAAACTTATTGTTTAGTTTGATTTTATCAATTTCTAAAACAAGTTTTTTCCCAATATTTATTTCAACAGTATCCAACTTAATTGAAGGGAAATGTTTTTCAAAATCTTCTTTAACATTTTCTCCATTCCTGCTAATTACAGGGTCAAAAGCGAAAAAAATAGTTGATGTATCTTTTCTAATATCTTCGATTTCTCCCTCCCATTTATTCAAAATTTCTTTTTCTTTCTCAGTAATGGTAGTTGAGTCAACGCAAACATATTGACCACTTTTATCAAAGATTTGTTTACCAAAAAGTGGAGGTGGATTTCTATAAATTCTCGAATCATAGCATGTCGAATCAATTAATTCAGGAAAAATTTCCATCATTACATTTTTCTCAAATGCATATTCAGTCAAGGAATTGTTACAACTCATCGTAAAAAGAATCGATAGAATAATCGGGCATTTTCGTGTTATTACAACAAATCGATTGTGCGCTTTCATTCAAAGATTATTATACATCTCTTTGAATTAAATAATCAGCCAACTCAATAAGCGGAGTTTTTCTTTTATTCAAAACGGCAATATCATCCAGGTGCTTTAAAGCGATATTTAAATATTGATTCTTCAACGTATTGGCCCATTCATTAACTCCACAATCTTTATAAATAGCTAGAACTTGTTCTACTTTATTTACAGAATTATCTGCAATCAAAGCCTCCAAAAATTGCTTTTGTTGAGGGCTTGCTACTTCCAATGTATGTAATAAAAGAAATGTTTTTTTATTTTGCTTGATATCACCTCCTACTTCTTTTCCAAACTTTTCTGGATCTCCAAATGCATCTAAATAATCATCCTGAATTTGAAAAGCAATACCTAAGTTTTTGCCAAATTCATATAAATGATTGCAATTGCCTTCGCTAGCCCCTCCTAAAATGGCTCCCATTTTTAAACTTGCAGCCAATAATACAGAAGTTTTTAAAGTAATCATATGAATGTATTCATCTAAGTTTACATCCATTCTTTTTTCAAAATCCATATCTAACTGCTGTCCTTCGCAAACCTCTTTTGCAGTTGTATTAAACAATTGTAGAATTGGATGAAGATGATGTAAGTTTATAGTATTGAGACACTCATAAGCTTTAATCATCATTACATCTCCTCCTAATAATGCAGTACTAGGATTGTATTTAACATGAACGGTTTCTTTTCCCCTTCTTAAAGTAGCATTGTCCATGATATCATCATGGATCAATGTAAAATTGTGAAAGAGTTCAATGGCAGCTGCAACTTGATAAGCATCTTTATGAATATTGTCGAATAACTCATTGCCCAATAAACAAAGAATAGGTCTAATTCGTTTGCCTCCAATTGCTAAAAAATATTGACATGGATCATATAAACTAGCTGGCGATTCAGGAAAATGTCTTCCAGCAAATCGATTGTTAAAATCAGCCCCCAATTGATTAAATGATTGCATGCTAAAACCTACTTATAAAAATATTAGAAGAACAATGCTGACATAGGATCAGATTTAGTTGCTGCAGCTGGTTTCATGCCCATGAATTTAGACATTTGATCTTTTGCTAAAACACCACCTAATTTAGATTGTAATCCACTAAACATGCCAGATTGCTTTTTTGCATATTCGGTTGGATTACTTGCAGCTAAGGGAACGATATCCGATTTCTTAGTTAAAAAACCACTCACAATATCAGTTACCTGAGTTTGTTGTGCCCCACTTAGTTTTAATCCTGGGCCTAATTTACCCATTATTCCACTGGTTAATTTATTGACATCAAAACCAGCAGCAGCTGCTGTTTTAGTAGCTTTATCAACCAATCCGCCTAATTGTGCTTGTGAACTTACTGCAATCAATAAAATGGCAGTTGATAAAATCAATTTTTTCATTTTTTATAATTTTTGGGAAGATAAAATTAATTCTACAATTCAAATAAACTTTTTACAAATGCTTGTTTATCAAAGATCAATAAGTCTTCTACTTTTTCTCCAACACCAATATATTTTACAGGAATCTTAAATTGGTGGGAAATTGCTAAGACTACTCCTCCTTTAGCAGTTCCATCTAA
>JANOQC010000169.1:0-4626 GCA_031422175.1 Sphingobacteriia bacterium
ATGTTCAGGGTGAAGTTAGAAAATGGTCATGAAATATTGGCTACTATTTCAGGTAAAATGATCCTGCCCCTACTTAAGTCGTAAGGACTCATTTCCACTCCCACTTTGTCCCCTGGCAGAATACGGATATAGTGCATCCTCATTTTACCTGAAATAGTAGCCAATATTTCATGACCATTTTCTAACTTCACCCTGAACATAGCATTACTCAATTCTTCCTGAATTACTCCATGTTTTTTAATCAGCTGTTTTTTCGACATTCTATTTTTTGGGCTGCAAAGATATTAGAATACAACCGAAATATGAAAAATTAGTGGAAAAAACTCCTTAAAATGTGGAAAAATACTTGAAATAAGCCGAAAATTGACTGAATTACCCCTATGTCCATTCCAAAATGAACAACATATGATGTATTTTAAATATATAATTAAAGGGAAATCCGGCTCTTGAAAAGTAAAGTTCGATAGATTTACATTGAATCTCTTGTAAGAAATATTTTAGTCATATCAAGGTATTGATTTTGCAATTGGTGTACAAAATGAACATTTGGATGATGTCGCTTATCCTCTCGGTACCACATTTCTATAGAAGAAAAATCACCAGCCTTTGGCGTAACAATTCTAAACGAACTTTTTGAATATTTTACAGACCCATCTTCATTCGCTAGCATAGTGAATTTCAAATTAAGTAATGCTTCTTCATTTAGTGGAATTGCATGCAAATGATCTGTAGAAAACCAAAATTCTTGAACTTCAGTTTGTAAGCAAACCTGCTTCTCATCTCCATTTAAACGGGTAACTTCTCCCTCCCACAATTTTCCTTCAAACTCTCCCATCATGTAATCGCCAATTTTAATGTCGCTAAATTTAATCATAGAAAAGATGTTGAATAGTTTAAAATATTTGAGATATTAAGGTAATGATTTTTATTGAAAAACGCACAACTTATATCTCTTATCTCTTAATTCTTAATTCTCAATTCATTCAGCCCAACTCATGGTGTAATCTTTATTCTCTATCGCCAAAGCTTCTTCCGTTAATTGAAGAGGATGAAAAGTATCTACCATTACCGCCAATTCCATTGTTTCTTTTTTACCAATACTCTTTTCAACAGCTCCAGGATGAGGACCATGTGGAATACCAGCAGGATGAAGTGTTATCATTCCTTGTGTAACATGCTTTCTGCTCATAAAGTCTCCAGCTACATAATACAAAACTTCATCACTATCAATATTGCTATGGTTATAGGGAGCAGGAATAGCATTGGGGTGATAATCATATAGTCGAGGACAAAAACTACATACAACAAAATTATTTGCATCAAATGTTTGATGAACAGGTGGCGGTTGATGCACCCTTCCAGTTATGGGTTCAAAATCATGAATACTAAATACATATGGGTAACAACAACCATCCCACCCAACTACATCAAAAGGATGAGTACCATAATGTAACCCATATAAAATACCTTTCTTTTTTGTTTGAATTAAAAAGTCGCCTTTTTCGTCAAAGGTTTGAAGATTTATAGGGCCGCGTATATCTCTCTCGCAAAAAGGAGCATGTTCTAATAATTGTCCATTATTACTGGTATATCTTTTTGGATACCTGATTGGGCTAAAGCTTTCTACAATAAATAGCCTGTTCAAAGGAGTATCAAAGTAAATCTGATATATGGTTCCGCGTGGGATCACTATATAATCACCAAATCCAAAAAGCAATTCGCCATATTGAGTTAAAAGCTTTCCGGTTCCTTCATGAATAAAAAGCATTTCATCTGCATCTGCATTCTTGTAGAAATAGTTAGTGGTACTTTGTTGTGGAGCAGCTAATACTATATGACAATCATTATTTACTAAAACGGCTTTTCTGCTTTTTAAATAATCCTTTTCTCTTGCAATATTAAATCCTTCAAAACTCCTATGTTTCAACATTTTTTCTTCTGCCACTTTGGGCATCACAGAAATTGGTTCATCTGTATGAATTATTTGAGTTGGAGGATGATTGTGGTACAATAAAGAATAATCATTGCTGAATCCTTCTGTTGAAAAAAGTTGTTCAGAATACAAACTGCCATCTGGCTTTCTAAACTGAGTATGACGCTTATGAGGAATTTTTCCTAAAGTATAATAATGAGGCATTTGAGCAAATTATGAATTATGAATTATGAATTATGAATTATGAGATATTGGGTTATTGGTTATTAGGTTCAGGAAAAGTATACTTGATTTAGTCTATTCACTATTTAAAATTAGTGAAGTTGGCTTCATTTAAGAAATAATGTATCTTATGCTTTCAAAATCATTTTTATGGCAAATGCAGTAAACCGAAGAGATTGGTTAAAATACAGTTCTTTAGCAACCATTGGCTTAGGATTTAGATTACCAGTAATGGGTAATGAAGAAGGTATTCTTAAAAACCATGGCGCTGAAACGGGTCTAGTAAACCTGAGTTCAAATGAAAATCCTTATGGCATTTCTCCAAAATCAAAAGAAGCCATACTACAATTAATTGGCGAGTCTCATAGATATCAATACAATATACCCTCCCTTCAATCATTTAAAAAAGAATTAGCCAAAAAATATGGTGTAGCAGAAAATCAAGTATTATTAACTCCTGGATCTGGAGAGGCATTGGGCTTATTACCTAGGGTATATAATAAGGGAAATCTAGTAACTGCATATCCAACATTTGGCATATTACCATCTGCTGCAAAAAAAATAGGCACTAAAGTTATTGAAGTGCCACTTAATGCTGCTAAGGCTCACGATTTAAATGCAATGCTTAAAGCTGTTAATGATGAAACTTCGTTGGTTTACATTTGCAATCCGGCAAACCCTTCAAGTACAATTGTATCGCCATCATCTTTAAAAAACTTTTGCATTGAAGCCTCCAAAAATGCGGTGGTTGCAGTGGATGAAGCTTACATCGATTATTTAGATGCACCTGATAATGAATCGATGATCGGCTTGATCGAAAAGTATCCAAATGTAATGGTTATCGGTACTTTCTCTAAAATTCATGCTATGGCTGGTTTAAGAATTGGTTATGTGATTGCTAGTCCAGCTCATATTAAAACCATGACGGAAAATTATTTTGTTCGTACACAATTTGCCATGAGTGTATTGTCAATGACCGCTGCTCAGGTAAGTTTAAATGATCCAGACCATCATAAAAAAAGTAAACTTAAAAATGAAGTTGCAAGAAAATACGGATATGATGAATTAACAAAAATGAATATTCAATGTATTCCTTCCTATACCAACTTTTTATTTTTTCCTTTAGGAAAATATGCAGGAAATTTCGCAGAAGATATGTTAAAACAAAATATTTTCTTAAGATCCGACACTTACAATGGAGAGAAATGGGCTCGTGCTAGTGTAGGTACTCTAGAAGAGATGAAATCATTTATATCAGTGATGAAGCGAGATTGGAAAACATAGAAATAAATAACTTTAATAACCAAAAATATCAATCCTTTTCCGAAATTAAATCTAAGAATTAGGGGGTTAATACAATGTTGGCTATTAGTGCCGTTATCAAGCAGATTGCTTTGCACTACGTTTAGTCCGTGAAGTTTTACTTTGACTTCTCAATTTCTGTTTAGCTTTAGATGCTCTTATATACTCGCTTATAGCAAGAAATTCTTCTTTTGTCGGTGTTGGTCCGCCACCGATAAAGTCAACATCAAGCTCTATTTTCTTTTTCATTGTTTCTGATTTTTAAAGTATTTATCAATAAGTCGCAATGCTGCTGGCGTGTCAATAATCATGATGTGTCCGCCAAAGTGTATTGCTCCTAAAGTTTTTGTGTAGTGGTCGATCAACTGTGTCTTTGAAACGAATGAAACGTTTCCTTCAAATCCTCGTTGAAAAGAAAGTCGGCAGGCAAAAGCCACAAGATTTCCAGGAACTCCTGCATAAACTTTGGATTTCCCTTTGTTGAATGGCGCACTTTCAACTAAGTGCATATAAACGTGTTCTGACCTTATTTCAATGCTAATCAGTCCTTGAATTACAGATAGAGCGATTGGGATTGTTAACTTGTATACCTCTCTTTCAGGTTGCTTAAATTCAAATTTCCAATCAAACTGCCAACCATTTTTCTTTGATACTGATTTAAGGTCTGCCGATGTTAGCAATGTAATATTAGTAGGAAAAATGTCTCCAGTCAGAATATTTTCAATAGAATTAGTGAGCTTATCAACAATGAAGTCCAGCTCTATTGGGTTACTTTTTTTCACCCAGCTAAGTTAAGCAATATTGAGCGTAAAATTTTGTGTTATTAGTGGTATGCTCTGGCATCAAAGCCAACGTCACAGGCTTTGCGCAGTTTGGATAATGGGTGATCCTGCTGCTGGCTTGGCCATCCCGCAGGGCGGGAACGCGATTAGCTAAAGTCAAATTACTACAGTTGATTAGTAATACCAAAAGTTGATTGCCAAAAAGCGGAAGCCCAAATTGCGCAAAGCCTTTTGTTATGCGTTCGCCATTCTAGTATTATAGGTCAAAGTCTATTAACATTGGTGCATGGTCGCTGTGACTTATCCAATTTTCGTATGTACCAATTTCTATATTTTCTACTTTGTCATAAAGGTCTTCTGAAGCAAAGCAATAGTCAATGTGATAAG
>JANOQC010000170.1:0-17747 GCA_031422175.1 Sphingobacteriia bacterium
ACGCTTTTGTTACTTTTATTATCCACTTTAAATGCTTTGAATGCCCAGGAAATTTCAATTATTCCACAACCCGCTTCAATGATTGTTGGTAAAGGTCAGATAACCATCACTCAAAAAAATCAGATACATGTATGGAGAACAGGATTAGAAAAGAATGCGGTGTTTTTACAGGACTACATTAAAAAAATCTATGGCATCAGTTTAAAAATAGATAAACTCCCAAAGGATCCTAAACAGCTGCAAAAAGGGGATATTATTTTGAATTTCGATAAAATAGAGCACCCCATCGCTGGTGCTTATCACTTAACAGTTTCAGAAGATAAAATTTATATTGGAGGGGGGAATGCAACAGGGGTATTTTATGGCATTCAGTCATTGATACAATTATTACCAACAAGTATCAATGCACCACTTACAATTCCACAGCTAACCATTAACGACAAACCACGTTTTGCCTATAGAGGTATGCATTTAGATGTGGGCAGACATTTTTTCTCCATCGATTTTGTAAAAAAATATATCGATTTTATAGCAGCACATAAAATGAATACTTTTCACTGGCATTTGACAGAAGATCAAGGCTGGCGAATTGAAATAAAAAAATATCCAAAACTAACTTCTGTTGGTGGTACTAGAAACGGCACTACGATTGGTCGCTATCCTGGAACAGGTAATACCAATACTACATATAGCGGCTTTTATACCCAACAAGAAATTAAGGAAGTGGTTAAATATGCAGCCGATCATTTTGTAGAAGTAATTCCGGAGATTGAATTACCAGGTCATTCTTCTGCAGCTATTGCAGCTTATCCCGAGTTAAGTTGCTTTCCGAGTGAATCTACAAAACATCCTTCAAAAACGGCTTGGAATGGAACTACCGAAGGCAAACAAGTGCAACAAACCTGGGGAGTTTTTGAAGATGTTTTCTGCCCTAGTGAAACAACTTTTCAATTTTTAGAAAATGTATTTAGCGAAGTAATCCAATTATTTCCTTCGAAATACATTCATATTGGTGGAGATGAGTGTCCTAAAGAATCTTGGAAAAGATCAGCCTTTTGCCAACAATTAATCAAAGACAAGAACTTAAAAGATGAACACGGATTGCAAAGTTATTTTATACAAAGAATAGAGAAATACTTAAATAGCAAAGGCAAACAAATTATTGGTTGGGATGAAATTTTAGAAGGTGGATTGGCCCCCAATGCAACAGTAATGAGTTGGCGTGGAGAGAAAGGCGGTATTGAAGCAGCCAAACAACAACATAATGTAATAATGACTCCTGGAGATTGGGTATATTTTGATCATGCTCAAAACAAAAAAGAAGATTCAGTAACCATTGGAGGCTTTACTGATTTACAAAAAGTATATTTATATGAACCAATTCCAAAGGGCTTGAATGCAAATGAAGAAAAATATGTTTTAGGTGCTCAGGCCAATTTATGGACAGAATATATTACCAATATTCAAAAAGCGGAGTATATGCTTTTTCCTAGAATGAGTGCTTTAAGTGAAGTGTTGTGGAGCCCTAAAGAATCGAAAAATTTTGCTGATTTTCAAAATAGAATGAAAATACAATATGATAGATATAATAATTGGGGCGTCAATTACTATAAATCCGCAAAGTAATTGCGTATTTACGCGTGTTTGGTATTAAATAATGAGGATATCTGCAATAATGGTTTAATTTAGTATTTCTAAAATCAATACAATGGTAGATTCGTTCGAAAAAATTGATGTAAAAATTTGTACAACTCCAAAAGAGGGCGCTATTCATGTTGCTAAACAAATTGCCGATCTTATTCAATTAAAACAAGCGAAAGGAGAAAAATGTGTACTGGGTTTAGCTACTGGGTCAACTCCTATTAATATGTATGCCGAATTAGTAAGGATGCATAAAGAAGAAGGCTTGAGTTTCAGCAATGTTATCAGCTTTAATTTGGATGAATACTACCCAATAGATAAAGAAGTATACCAGAGTTATTGGAGCTTTATGCATCGACACTTATTTAATCAGGTAGATATCAATCCTGCTAATATTCATCTTCCAAATGGTAATGCACCAAAAGAAGAAATGAAAAAATATTGTGAATCTTATGAAAAAGACATAGAAGCTGCAGGTGGAATTGATTTACAAATTTTAGGAATAGGACAAAACGGTCATATAGGATTTAATGAACCTGGATCAAGTATCTTATCAAAAACCAGGTTAATCAATTTAGAAAATAGTACAAGAATTGCTAACTCATATGAGTTCCAAACTATTTCAAAAGTACCTCGATTAGCTGTAACGATGGGCATTTCCACTATCTTAAAAGCCAAGAAAATAGTATTAATGGCTTGGGGAAATAAAGCCAATATTATTGCAAAATCAGTTGAAGGAAATGTTACCGAAACTATTCCTGCAAGTATACTTCAACAACATTCCGACTGTAGTTTTGTAATTGATGAAATAGCTTCAACCGAGCTAACCCGAATTAATTCACCATGGTTAACTGGCGAATGTATTTGGACCAATGCAATGGTTAAAAGGGCTGTTGTAGATTTAGCACTTAAATTAAAAAAATCGGTATTGAGCCTAACCGCTGTTGATTATACGGAAAATGGTTTATCCGATTTATTGGTTGAGAAAGACGATGCTTACGAAATTAATTTACAAGTATTTTATTTATTAAGAGATACTATTACTGGTTGGCCTGGCGGTAAACCCAATTCAGTAATTCCTGCCCATCCAGAAAGAAGTGCCCCACATCCTAAAAAATGTTTGATTTTCTCTCCACATCCAGACGATGATATTATTAGTATGGGTGGAACATTTATGCGATTGCATGATCAAGGTCATGAAGTACATGTAGCCTACCAAACAAGCGGCAACATTGCAGTATCAGATGAATTTGTTACCCGATTTATAGATTTTGCAGTGGGCTTTGAAGAAATGTTTGGCATTGATTTTAAAAAAAGCAAACAACAATTAGATGCAGCACGCAGTTTTATTGCATCTAAAGCCAAAGACCAAATGGATACTCCAGAAATTCGTTCCATTAAAGGATTGATAAGAAGAGGAGAAGCAAAAGCTACTTGTAGGTATGTTGGTTTAACAGAGGATCGATGCCATTTTATGAATATGCCATTTTATGAAACGGGTGCTATTGAGAAAAAACCTTTAGGTGAAGATGATATTTTAGTGACGATGGAATTATTAAGGGAATTGCAACCACATCAAATCTATTGTGCTGGTGATTTAGCTGATCCACATGGTACACATAAAGTTTGTTTAGAAGCTGTTTTTGAAGCTTTAAAAAGATTAAAAGCTGCCAACGAACCCTGGATAAAAGACTGTTGGGTTTGGTTATATAAAGGTGCATGGCAAGAATGGGATATTGATGAAATTGAAATGGCCATTCCAATGAGTCCAGATCAAGTAAAGAAAAAAAGATTCGGTATTTTCATTCACCAGTCTCAAAAAGATGCAGTTCCATTTCAAGGATCTGATAGCAGGGAATTTTGGCAAAGAGCTGAAGATAGAAATGCCAATACAGCTAATATATATGCTGAACTTGGTTTAACTAAATATGCAGCCATGGAGGCATTTGTAAGGTGGCATTATTAGTACATTTACAATATGCTGCAAAAGGAGAAAAATAGGCTATTAGCCATTGAATGGAAAAATGCTTGGGCCAATCGATCATTTAAAATAAAAGCAATTGTAGGAAGCTTTTGTTTATTATTTATTCTGGTTTCATTTCCTCGATTTTTTGCTATAATTGAATTAAGAAATGGAATAATATTGAATGATTATTTGTTAAACATTTTATCATCAATTGATTTATCCATTCCCATTTTCATTACAATCTGGTCATCAGCTTTATTGTTAATCAGAAGAATTATTCAAAGCCCTTCCCTATTTCTTCAATTTTTGTTGAGTTTTTTATTTTTATGCCTCTTGAGAATAGTCACTATCACTTTATTTCCTTTAGAAGCACCAAATGAATTAATTCCATTGCAAGACCCTATAAGTAGTTTGTTTTATGGCGGTAAAGCAATTTTTATTACCAAAGATTTATTTTTTTCAGGCCATACAGCTACACAGTTTCTAATGTTTCTTTGCTTTCAAAAAAAAATAGATAAACTCATCACCGGATTTACAAGTATTGCCATTGCCTTTATGGTATTATTTCAGCATATTCATTATACCATTGACGTTATTGCTGCTTTCCCTCTTACCTACTTAGTTTATTTATTTGGCAAAAAAATAGCTGCCTATTAAAACGCTTCTCCAATTTGTAAGTAAAACCCTTTATTTATTCCGTTTCCAATTCCATAGTCTAACCTAATATTCAACTTCTCCGATTTATTCAAGGCAAATCGAAACCCAGCCCCATAAGAGTACTTTATATTTTCAAAAGATGCATGTGAAAATTCATCATTTACATTACCAAGTCCACTAAATGCAACTAACCCAAATCTTTTTTTAATTACCACTCTAAATTCGGCCTGAGTCACAATCTGCTGATGATCTCTATACCTGCCACTATAATATCCTCGCATTAAAGTTGATCCGCCTAAAGCCGCTAAACTTCTAATTGGAATGTCTGCACCACTATTATTGAAACTATATAACTGAACTGCCAATACTTGCCCTTTTTTAATTGGAATGAATTTTCTTATATCAACTACAAAATTGGTGTATTTGAAATCTGATCCGAAAATTGGATTAAAGTGGTTGAAAAAAAACTGAGCAAACAACCCTTGAGATGGTGCAAATGCGTCATTTCTTGAATCATAAGTTATACTGGTACCCAATCCTGCAACTTTGTACCCATTTCGTCCTGGAATATTTTCTTTGTCGAAAAGTCCTCCGGGTAAATAACGAATATTCCACACATTTTGAAACTCAAAAATTCCACCAATAAAAAGCTTAGGGGCAATTTTTCGCATTAAATGAGTATAAATATAAAATTGCTGAAATTGATATGGTTCTTCCGCAGCATCTTGGGTATTATTACCCAAGCCCCAAAATTTATCTGGAAACGAGCTATAAGAAAGCTGTTCCATCAATATATATTTTTCTTTATCAAAATATTGTGTACCATTAATAGCAGCTACAAATTGCTTTCTTGTTGAGTAAATAGCAACTGCTTGGATACTTGATGTTCTAGTTATTGTATCATTTTTATTGGCGTGAAAAGTAAAAGAACTTGCACCTCCAAACTCCCAACCTGTTTCAATAGATTTGGCAATTACAGGAAAAAGTAATAGATGATGCTTCTTGGCACTGTCCTTCTGTGCCGTCAAATGGTTAATTTTTACCGTTAAAAAAAAGGTGATTAACCCTAAAAACAAGCCTATTTTTGCTTTCATCTGACTGTAAATTAAGCAGTTATAGATAATTATGATAAAAAAAGACCAAATAATTGGCTTTTTAAAGTATTTTGTACCTTCGCAACTTTAGGAAAATAATTAATAATTAGTTAATATCAACTTATTTATAAAACGATTGTGTCAGGATGAAAAAATGGGACTGTAATTTTAACTTAGAAGACACCATCACGGAAGAACAGATCGATTTTTTCAATGAACATGGGGTAATCATTTTTAGAAACTTTATATCTAAAGAACTTGTAAATGAATACATCAATGAACTTAAAAGAATTGAACAACTGTGGTTAGAGGAGAATAGAGACAAAGTAAACGGCATTCCGCTTAAATTCGGAATGGATGAAAAGGGCAATAGAACCATTCAAAGGCTTTGCTTTACTTCTCAATTCAGTAATTCTTTGGAAAACCTTTTAAAGGATTCAAGGCTAAAAGCTTTGACTGAATTTTTACAACCATATGATGGCAGAATTGGAGAAGACGAAAAAGATGGACTGGTAATTAATAATTATATCAATACAGCCAATTCTGGATTTACACAAATGGGTTGGCATACTGATAGCCCGAGAGATTTATTTTTAGGCCAAAAAATAATGCCCATGTTGAATGTGGGGATTCACTTGGACACTTGTTTGTTTAACAATGGTGGCCTTCGCGTTATACCTGGTACGCACAAACAAAATGTGTTGAAATTATTATTTGGAAAGAAATATTTTATAGATAACTCAGATGATAAAAGAGAAGTTGGTTTTGATATTCATGCAGGAGATTTAACTGTGCATGATGGTAGAACTTGGCATCGGGTAAAACAATCTCCACTAGTTGGAGAAGCAAGCAGAAGAAGGGTTATGTATGTTCCTATTATTACAGGAAAATACAAACCAAAGAATGAAGATAGTAGAACCCCTTTCTACCATAAACTATCAAAAAAAGTACCAAAATAATTGAACCGAAAAAGTCAACTTTATGTTGGCTTTTTTTAATAATGGATTATGAATTATGCATTAATTACCGGAGCCAGCAAAGGAATTGGAAAAGCAATTGCAATTAATTTGGCAAAAAAGGGGCATGCGGTTATTTTGATTGCAAGAAGCGAACAATTATTATCTAATTTATCAGCTGAGATTCATCAACAATACAATGTCCCCACTGCTTATTTTGCAATTGATTTAGCTAATTCTAAGGCTCCGCAACAAATTCTGGAGTGGTGTATTTCGAATAATTATTCCATAAATATGCTCATTAATAATGCGGGATATGGATTAAACGGTTTATTAGAAGAATATCCTTTAGAAGCTCATCTAGAAATGATGCAGGTAAATATGAATAGCTTAGTATCTCTTACTTATTTGTTTTTACCCTATTTGAAAAAAGTTCCACGAGCTTTTATTGGAAATATTGCAAGTGCGGCTGCATATCAATCGGTTCCTGGATTAAATACCTATGCAGCAACAAAAGCATTCGTTCTGAGCTTTAGCAGAGGTTTAGCCTATGAATTGCGTAAATCAAGTATTTCTGTAACCTGTGTTTGTCCTGGAGCAACAGATACTGATTTTGCAAATAGAGCCCATGTTACTAATGAGAAAGCCATAAAAATGGCCAAGCAATTTAATATGAGCCCGACTGCGGTTGCACAGATTGCTGTGGATGGTATTTTATCGGGTAAAGTTGAAATAGTACCTGGGTTAATCAATAAAATGGCTAAAGTATTGTCAAATTTATTACCCGATCGATTATTGGAAAAATCTGCTGCTGATATTTATGGTATTTAAACTTTCTGGAAGATTTTGTGAATATGGGGGATTGTTTTATATTTGCAGCCCTTTAGGGTAATGGCTGCGTAGCTCAACTGAATAGAGTACCTCACTACGGATGAGGGGGTTTTAGGTTTGAATCCTAACGCGGTCACAAAGCCTCGCACGAAGTGCGGGGCTTTATTATTTCGACACGTCAAAAGCTTGCTTTTGTAAGTGGAGGAATGATAAAGCCCGTTCGCGAAGCGTACAGAGGCTTTGGGTAAGCCCAATACGAAATGGATAACGAAGTAATCCTATGCAATAGGAACGAATGAGCGAAGCGAATGAGAATCCTTTCACTATCGACCCGAACTTGTTCGGGGGAGCGAATAAAATAATAAAGCCAGTTCGCGAAGCGAACAGAGGCTTTGGGTAAGCCCAATTCGATTTAATAAATCTTTGAATTTGGATCAATTATCTGTGGATCTTGCTTTTCTACATCATTTTCGGGATTTAGAATCATCACTTTACCATGTAAATTCATCAATACAATTGGATGTGAATTTTCACGACCAGTTCTGCAAAGAATTATCCCAAGAGGGGCATTAAGGCTTCCGTACATTTGATTAGCTGAAGAAACATTCATGTAGTTATTCATAAATAAATATTAAGATTATTGAAAAATTTAAAATCAATGATTTTGTAACTGAGAGTAAGCTATTATTGCAGAGTTCTTCCATGCTGACACTTTTAAGTAAATGATCAGGCACGGATTATAAAATAAAAGTAAGTAGTTTCTTATCTACAGAAAATACCAAGAACTTGGTATTTTATTGAAAAACTCCTCTATTCTACTACCCAATCATGGAATCCTGATTATCCCCTTGTTTAGTATAAATTACAATAGCCCCATTTGGTACCCCAAAAGCAGCTCCTAAAAATGGTATTATTATTTCCAATTTTGGGTGTTAATCCACTATCACTTAAAGAACCCGAAACTTTAGCGAAATTGATATGCAAACCAAGTACTTTGCCATGTAATTAATGAAACAAATTTGGAAAGGTTTTTGCATTTCATCGTTGTGTAATACAATGTATTTAATTATAATTTTTGAAACCATTTATTCATCAATAACTACTTAAGTTAAATAGTGATTGTGAAAATTCAACAAATCTAATTTATTGAAAAAACTCATTGGCTGATTTTGTTCAATTTAATGAAATTCTGTATCTTTCATTCCTTATATTAGTAATAATTTGAACACAATTCCTATAAAACAACCCAGCCAATTAAATTCCTATGTCCGAGTAGGACGGCTATTATATTATTCCCTTATTCTATTTATATTGGAAGCTTGGTTTTATTGGGGCAAATTAATAAATGCCTATAATGAGTATTCAACACCTTGGATCCTATTTTGGATATGGAGTTTTATGTTTTCATTTATTCATATTTTTTTAGTGCTTGCAGACGGTTGGTCTAGATTTCAAAATTATAAAAGAGCCAAAGACCAATTTTTTATTCATGGCTTCAATAGAAAAATTGCCAATACCTATATAGGTTCAAAATGTCAAAGAATGGCTGCTGAAGTGGCTGCTGAGGAGTTAGGTATAGATCAGGAAGTAAAAGCATATTATGCTCAAATGGGTGTAAAATGGTATCATTATGTTCCCTATTTTATGATCAAAGAGCCATTGTTTTTGATAAAGGGCAAGTTTTGGTCTCGTACTTTCTTAGAAAAACATTACCAGCCTAAATTTGATTATTCCCAACTTCAACTAGAACTAAAAGCATGATCATTGCAGGACATGGTTTAAGTAAATCTTATGGCAGAAGAAAAGTATTGGATAACGTAAGTATTGAATGTGCAGAAGGAGAAATAATTGGGTTACTGGGTGCAAATGGAGCTGGCAAGACTACCCTATTTAAAATGCTGTTTGGGTTGATTACACCCGATGCAGGAACAGTGTCTATCAATACCGATAGCAAAAAAAAAATCGGCGGCATTATTGAAGGGCCAGCGTTATACGATTATTTAAACGCTTACGAAAATTTACACATTTTTGGTAGTATTCAAGGAGTTGATGTATCGATTGCTTCATTGCAAAAATGCTTAACTGATGTAGGTCTTCCTTTAGATAGAAAAGACCCCGTTCGCAATTTTTCTTTAGGTATGAAACAGCGTTTGGGTATTGCAATAGCATTATTAAATCATCCAGCTTGCCTAGTTTTAGATGAACCCTTTTCGGGTTTAGACCCATTAGGTGTAGCTTCCTTACGAAAATTAATAGTTGAATTAGCAGATCAACACCAATTAGCTATTATTCTCTCTTCGCATATTATTGAAGAGCTCAGTAAAATTTGTCATACACTCTACGTAATTAAAGACGGCAAAATGGTGAATAAAGGGCCTGCACAAGAATTGATTACTAAAAACACTACTACTTATTCTATATGTGCAAAAAATATAGAAAATGCTGCTTGCTTAGCCCAATATAAAGTTTTTTTTAAAGGCCAATGTGCACATGTAAGTATAACTGCATCGAAAGTGCCAGCATTAATTCATGAACTTCACCAAGAAAATATTTTTATTACTTCCTGTACCCCCGAACTGAGTATGGAAAAATTATTTGAAATAAACGGATAATGAAATTCCTAATCAAAGCTGAAATATTTAAATTATTTAGACAAAGTAAAACCTATTATGCGTTGGCCTCTTTGTTTATGATTGAAGCTGTGATTCTTTTCAGCGCCTATTTTCAGGGTAAGAATATCCTTGATATTTTATTAGAAAATTTAAAGAAATCTTTTTATTTCGAGGGAAGCTTATTGAACGGGAATTTATTGGTATACCTGATTCTGAATACACTTTGGTTTCACCTTCCATTGATATTAATGATCATTGTATCTGGAACATTAACCACCGAATACAAAGACAGGACCATTCAAACAACCCTACTACAACCTATTAGCAAATGGAAATTTATCACCAGTAAATATATAGTTGCGATTGGATTCACTTTGATAGTAGTATTGTTTTTAGCATTTACCTCTTTCTTTTTGTCTTATAGTTTATTTGGCAAAGGCGACTTGATTGTTTACTTAAATACATTGAATTTTTTTACTGCTAAAGATGCTTTTTTAAGACTCCAATATTCCTTTGTTGCAGGAGCACTATCAATGGTATTCTTTTCAGTAGCGAGTCTTACCATTGCGGTCATTTTTAAAGAAGCTACTAAAACCTGGATTATTTCAGCCTTCTTTCTCATTTTCTCTAACCTACTTTTGAAGATCGATTTCGGAGATAATATTTTTAACCAACTATTCTTTGCTAAACTCAATGATACCTGGCAAATCTTCTTTAACTATTCCATCGATTGGTCATTGGTATATACTAATGCTAGTTTATTAATAGGTTATACGCTTTTATTTATGGGATTGGGTATCTATATTTTTCACAAAAAAGACATTGGATAATGAGGATACTCTTTTTAATATTAATTAGTTTGTTTTGTTCCAATGCATTTACTCAAAATGCAGATCCTGACTTACTTAAAATTAAACAAAGAATGGATTCCATTCAACAATTTTCTGCAAACTTAAAATTGGTGGTAGATATTAGTTTTATTAATATGCCTACCAAGTATGCAACTATGAAATATATCAAGGGTAAACCTGTTCAGTTTGCATCCTCCGATTTTGTAATGTTACCAAAAAGAGGACTTGATTTTTCATTGAACCGTCTTTTAGAATATTCATATATCACCGTTCCAAGAGGTGAAGAAATTAGAAGAGGAAAAAAATACAAAGCTATTAATATTATTCCTACCGATAACAAAGCCGATTTTTCTATCGCATTGGTATTAATTGATTTACCCAATAATCGAATTGCAGAAACAGAGATTAATACCAAAAAAGATGGTACTTATAATTTAATCATGAACTATGAAAACAATACCAAAATACTTCCTTCACTGGTTGAAGTAAACTTTGAAATAGAAAAAATTAAAATACCATTGAATTTCATGGGAAAGGATACCGATATTGATAGAAAGAAAATGAAAGCTGAGGGAATGAAAACTGGAAAAATCTTTATAACAGTTAGCAATTATGTAGTTAAACAAAATTAAACTACATTGTTATCATAAATCGACTACATGGATAAACGCAGTTTTATCAAAAGCCTAACTTTGGCTGGCATTGGCACTCCAAGTTTTAAAGGTACAGTTGAAGAATGGATACAAAGCTTTACATGCAATTCTGCCATTGAACTAGCATCCGATGAATCTTTTTGGGAAGGTATTAGGGCCTACTATCAATTGAAGCCTGACTATATAAATTTAGAAAATGGTTACTATAATATTTTGCCCAAACCTATTTTGGACAAATATATAGAACATATTCAAGAAGTAAATTACCAAGGCTCCTATTACATGCGCACTGTTCAGTTTGAAGATAAAAAAAGAGTTACTGATAAGGTTGCGGCTTTAGTTGGCTGTAACTCCGAAGAATTTATACTTACTAGAAATACTACAGAATCTTTAGATATGATCATCAGCGGTTTTCCATGGGAAGCTGGCGATGAAGCGGTAATGGCAGAACAAGATTATGGAGCAATGCTTGAAATGTTCAAACAAGTAAGTAAAAGGCATGGTATCATTAACAAAATCGTTTCTGTACCATTGCATCCTCAAACTGATGAAGAAATTGTTCAGTTGTACTCAAATGCCATTTCGCAAAAAACAAAATTGTTGATGATCTCCCATATGATCAATATCAATGGACAAATACTTCCAGTTCGAAAAATATGTGATATGGCACACAGTAAGGGTGTTGAAGTAATGGTGGATGGTGCTCATGCCATTGCACATATTCAGTTTAACCTGCCTGATCTACATTGCGATTACTATGGAGCTAGCTTGCATAAATGGCTCGCTGTTCCTCTTGGTGTTGGCATATTATACGTGAATAAAAAACATGTCAAAAAGATTTGGCCTTTAATTGCAGAAGGAGAAAATATTGATACTATCAAAAGGCTGAATCATTTTGGTACTAATCCTGTTCACACATTATTAGCAATAGAGAATTCAATTGATTTTTATACCCAACTTGGGCCTGCTAAAAAAGAAGCACGTCTTCGGTATCTTCAACAATATTGGACTAATCAGGTTCGTGATTATGGCAAAATCAAATTGAACACTCCTGCTGCCGATCAACGCGCATGTGGAATTGCCAATGTTGGCATTAATGGCATAAAACCAACAGAAATGGCTGAACGCCTTTTAAAAAAGTATAAAATCTATACAGTAGCTATTGATGGCGCTAATGTGCATGGCTGTAGAATTACACCGAATGTTTATACCACAACCAAAGAATTAGATGAATTTGTAAGAGCACTAAAAGAAATGGGGAGTTAAAACATTTAATCAAGTTATTATGTAATTTTTAGCATTCTAATCATAAAAGATTAATCGTAACTTTATAGTGTTCCAATTGTTCATCCCATGAAACAATTAATCGCTATCTCTTTTCTATTAGCTATTTTTTTTGGCTGTAAAAAAAAGGAAGAATCCACCAAACCAATTCAAGAAAAAATCACTGAATCGGTATATGCTTCTGGGATTATTAAAAGCAAGAATCAATACCAAGTGTTTTCTGCAGTTAATGGTATTGTTAAAGATATTTTGTTACAGAGGGAGATATCGTTAAAAAAGGAGACCCACTTTATCAACTGTCCAATGTTGCTGCTACTTTAAATGCGGAAAATGCTCAAATTAATGCAGACTATAATTCAGTTGCATCCAATACAGATAAACTCAACGAAGCAAAAATAGAAATTGCAAATGCTAAAGCTAAGATGGATAATGACGCTTCCTTGGTAGAAAAGCAGAGAAATCTTTGGTCATTGGGTATTGGCACAAAAAATGAATTGGATATGCGGGAATTGACTTATACCAATTCAACCAATTTGTACAACGCAAGTAAACTTCGCTTTAAACAAATTGAAAAACAACTTCAATTACAGGAAAAACAAAGCCAGAAATTATTAGCCATCACCCAATCCAACAAAACCGACTTTACCGTTAAAAGTGAATTCGAAGGCAAAGTATATACTGTTTTAAAAAAGAAAGGCGAAATGGTGAATACACAAAATCCGATTGCACTAATTGGAGATGCTACAGGATTTTATTTGGAATTGCAGGTAGATGAATATGATATAGCACGTATAATAAAAGGTCAAAAAGTTTTATTAAGCATGGATAGCTATAAAGACCAGGTTTTTGAAGCAGTGATCGAAAAGATCAATCCTGCAATGAATACACAGTCTAAATCTTTTACAATTGATGCCAATTTTGTAAAACCTCCCCCTGCACTATATCCTAATCTAACCACAGAAGCCAATATTATTATTAAAGTAAAAGAAAAAGCAATCACCATTCCAAGAAGTTATTTGCTGAATAATGAATTTGTGCTATTGGCCAATAAGGAAAAAAGAAAAGTAGTTATCGGATTAATGGATTATGAGAAAGTAGAAATAATCAATGGCATTCAATTAAATGATGTCATCCTAAAACCCGCTCAATGAGCCGCTCTCTAATTGTTGATATTGCTCAAGCATTGTTATTAGCCAGATGGAAGCAAACATTGGTAGCAGCAATTGGAGTTACATTTAGCATCACTATGTTCATCACATTGTTGAGTTTTATGGCTGGCTTGAATGATTTATTGGATGGCTTGATTTTGAACAGAACACCCCATGTTAGAATATATAATGAGATAAAGCCCAGCCCCAATCAACCTATACAATTAGACAGCGTATTTAATAATGCCCACCATTTTATTCATTCTATCAAATCAGGAAATGTCAGACAATCTATTTATAATAGTGGCGCTATCATGCAGGCTTTAAAAAAAGACGAAAGAGTTCTCGGCTTTTCACCTAAAATTACAGCACAAGTTTTTTTTAATGATGGTAGTATTGATATAACTGGCGTTGTGAGCGGAATAGATGTAGAAGCCGAAACTAAACTTTTCCATTTTGGAGATTATGTTGTTGAAGGCAACGGTGTAGACATTAATAAAGTGCCCAATAGTATTGTACTAGGTATAGAATTGGCCAAAAAGCTATTGGCAAACATTGGAGATGTAGTTCAAATAACCACGTCTAAAGGAGAACAATTTCCATTGAAGGTTGTAGGTTTTTTTCAATCGGGCATCAAAGATTTTGATAAAGTGCAGAGTTATGCATCAGTGAGTACCGTACAAAAAATCATGGGTAAGCCAGGAGATTATATCACAGATATTCAAGTAAAATTGATTGACATAAAAACAGCTCCTAAAGTTGCAAAACAATACATGCAATTATTTAAAGCAGATGCCGAAGATATCCAAACTGCTAACGCACAATTTGAAACTGGTAGCTCTGTAAGAACCCTTATTTCTTATGCAGTAGGAATTACATTATTAATTGTTGCAGGGTTTGGCATTTACAATATTTTGAACATGATGATCTATGAAAAAATGGATTCAATAGCTATTTTAAAAGCTACTGGATTCTCAGGTAAAGATGTAAAACGAATATTCTTAGTGATCGCACTTAGTATAGGATTTTTTGGTGGTTTGTTAGGACTGATATGTGGCCTGGGTTTATCCGCAACAATAGGCACAATTCCCTTTAATACGGCATCATTGCCTACTGTTAAAACATATCCCATTAATTACAACCCCCTATTTTATTTAATTGGGATAATATTTTCTTTAATCACTACCTATTTAGCGGGCTGGTTTCCTGCGAGAAAAGCCAGTAAAATTGATCCTGTAATCATCATTAGAGGTAAATAAGTATGAGCGAAAAAATTCTAGAAGCTATTAATATTAATAAAAGTTTTCACGATCCGGTAACGGTTAAAGTGCTAACTGATATTTCCTTTTCTATTAATAAGGGAGAATTTGTATCTGTTACAGGAAAATCTGGTTGTGGCAAATCTACCCTGCTCTATATTTTGTCTACAATGGACACAGACTATGAAGGAAAATTATTGATTGACAATATCGAAATGACGGGAAAAAAAGAAGGAGAATTGGCATTGGTAAGAAATGAAAAAATAGGGTTTGTTTTTCAGTTTCATTATTTGTTAAATGAATTTTCGGTATTACGAAATGTAATGTTGCCTGGATTAAAACTAAATAAATTTACTTCAGCCGAAGTAGAACACCGGGCTATTGAGAAGTTGAAAATGTTGGGAATTGAACATTTAGCCAATAAGCCAGCCAATATGGTTTCTGGCGGCGAAAAACAAAGAGTAGCCATAGCAAGAGCCTTGATCAATGATCCGCATATTATTATGGGCGACGAACCAACAGGTAACTTAGACAAAAAAAACAGCGATATCGTATTTGATATTTTTAAAAGACTCACTGAAGAGTTCCATCAGACTTTATTAATTGTAACACACGACCAATCCTTCGCTGATAGAACCCATCGAATTATCGAAATGGAGGATGGAAGAATAATTAAACAGTAATTTATTATTCTATCAACTTCACAACCCTCACCATTTTACCTTCTCCGTTAACCCCTTCTAGCACAACTTGAAGTTTTTTAGAGATATCATTATTATAAAACTCAACTTTAAACCTAGGTGTTCTTTTATTCGTAATGATATAGGGATTCCAATATAGCGTACTTCGGATATCCGGATCAAAATTGGTTTGAGGGCGATCGTATGCTGGGGAATAAAATTCTTTAAATTTAGAATACCCTGCTAAAATGGTCATATCCATACCTTTACTATTGGGGTCTGAACGCCTGGAATCATTGCCCTTTTTGGTATAAATAGCAATTGCACCACCTGCTCCCCCTCCGGCTGCTCCAAAAAATGGAGGTCTAAATACTTTAATATAGGCTATATCAAATACACTCATTGTTTGAACCATGCTCACATCCGATCGCATTTCATTTAGAAATAAATCTGGTGTTGCCCCTCTCCAACTTAATGTAGGTTGGCCTCCTGCTGTAGAAATTTGTAACCCAGGAACTCTACCTTGTAAATATGTAAAAATATCTAGAGCACCAATCAATTTATCGTCAGTTAAATCAAAACTATACCCATCACCTCCGGAAAATAATCCAGAAGCATAACGTTCATCAATAATTTGCAATGGGCTTTTTGTTCTTGCTTTTACTGTTACTTCAGCCAATGTAGCACTGGCCATTGCTCTTCGCAACTTCTCTTGTTCAGATAGAAAATAATTCATGCGTAAATTGGCTAAGCTATCTGAAAAAATCGCCATTGGATCATTGCCTTTTAATTGTATTGATGCGTCATTTGATTTTCGCATTAATCCATTGTCCAATTGTACTTGAGTAGATTCTGCCAATTTGCTTTTACCATTAAAACTATAATACACTTTTACTGTATCATAAAAGAAAACACCCTTCTCTTCAAAAGAGCCATCTTTCTCAACTGGTGTAAAGAAAAAATTCTTACTACTGTCTTTTCCTACAGCAATAAAATTCAATTGCATTGGTGCAGCACTAGGTGATACTTTATTCCCGAAAACCTTTCCTTTAAAAGACATAAAACTAGTTTCTGGTAAGTATTGCAGTTTTGGTGGAATAGCAGCTTTAATTTTATCCCAATCATATCTTCTCCATCCGTTAGTTAACATCACTAGATCTAAATGTGATGATATAGTATCAGTATCACTTTTGAAATAATAGGCGGGATTATGTACATAGCCTTTAATTTCACTACTCAATAAAAAATCAGAAAAAATAGTTTGCTGATCAGTAGACATAACTGAAGCATCAGTAACAGCAACTGACATATTGGTATAAGCAGTATCATTCACTACAATTTCAAAAGAATTCTTTGCTCTTTTATCTAAACCAACAGTAATGGGATTCATTTTAACATTGAACTCATGGAAATGATTATTAACAAAAACAATTCTTTCAGCAATGGGAATCAAATTGTTATCGAATAAACTGAATTGTAATATCCCAGTAGATAATTCATCAATTGGCAATTCAATACGTTGCGCTAATCTTTCTTTCATCTTGATAGCTACTTTATAAATCAATTCTTGATTCATGTGTACAATCAATTGAAGATTATGCAATTCTTCTCCAACATTGGAAGTTCTTGAAACTACAACTATGGCTTTTTCATTATTGGTTTTAATATTTAAAACTGCACCTGCATTTTTTGTAACAGGAACATCTGAAATTCCTCTAACACCTTTTTCATCTATCCAATTCAAAGAATACTTAGCCCCTTCAATTGGTAGAAAAGAGAAGGAACCCATGCCATCGTGTTTTAATTTGAGGGTATCAATGGTTTCTTTCTTATCATTTTGTAAAATACCTTTTATCAATACAGGTGTTCCATTTTTATTGTTTGCTTTAAATGCTACCCTAGAGGTTAATCCATAAACCAAATTACCTCCTTCAGGAAAAACATTCACAAATGTTTGATTATTCACCATTTTAGGAGTGGTGGCTTTACCATTATTGATAACAATATCTTTTTCAAATAAGAATAAACTGTCGTTCAACATCCACCTTGTGAAGGCTTTCAAATGAATAAAACTCCCTTTGTAATTTGAAGGAATATCAAACGACCCTTTGGCAG
>JANOQC010000171.1:0-27844 GCA_031422175.1 Sphingobacteriia bacterium
GCTTACTTGGCACTGTTGAAACATACACTCCTCTTTTTGACAAAAGAGTTTTTATCAATTGAAAAGATTGATTGCCAAAAGCGTCAAAATAAATATCGAAAGAAGAATTGTCACTCGGTATATTGGCATAATCTAATGTTAAATCAGCTCCCAAAGATTTGCATAATTCGAAATTAGCTGGAGAAGACAAAGTGGTTACTTTAGCACCAAACGATTTTGCTATTTGAATAGCCATTGTTCCCACTCCTCCAGAAGCACCATTGATACAAATATGATTTCCTTCTTTTATTTTCCCGATATCCCTTAAAGCCTGCAACGCCGTTTGAGCAACCAAAGGAATGGAGGCTGCATCGACTATTTCAATATTTTTTGGCGCAAGACATATCTCTTTTTTTCCAACAGCAACAAATTCGGCAAAAGTTTTACCAACCCATCCATTCACCATGCCAAAAACGGCATCTCCTATTTTAAATTCAGCATTATTAGATTGTTCTACAATTCCTGAATAATCAAAACCAACACCCATTGGAAATCGAGAACCTGTTAGGGCTTTGTATCGTCCCTTTCTAATAAAAGTATCTTTTGGATTAACTGAAACAGCAGCCACCTTAACCAATACTTCTTGATTTTTTATTGAAGGAATTACAACATCAATAAAATCAAGCTGGTCCCTTTTACCAAAACCTTTTATGATGGCTTTTTTCATTAAGATTGATTAGATAAACCTTACTTTAATGTATAATTATATGGCCAATATTGTTCCCATTTCCATGGAGAATAAGTATCTCCAATTAATTGAGCAAGCAACTCTTTGAATATTTTTTCTCCATTTAAGCTATTACTCATTATAATCATTGAGGTTCCTTTATCAATAAAGTTGACGTTGTAATGAAGCCAGCCATCGTTATCATGACCTTCTTTAAAAAAAGCACTACCATATTTCGTTTTAAACAGTCCCAAACCTAATCCATATCCGAGTTGAATATCACGATTAAAAGGATATATACTATCAGTTATAGTGGGAAATTGAAACTCAGAATAGATTTGAATTTGTGGAGAAAGCATTTCATTCCATAATTTTTCACTTAATCCATTTCCATTAACTATATATTCTATAATACGTGAAAAATCTGCAATAGAAGTTTCTAAAGAACCAGCAGCCCCTGGCTTCTTTCTTTTTTTCTTACCCATCGGCACTTCCGTTTCAGTGTGCCCAAGTGCAAAATCATTTTCAAAACGACTTTGCCAGATATAACTTGTACTTTTTAAACCCAATGGATTAAAAATTTTCTCTTCTGCAATTTCTTCTAAATTTTTACTTGTTAACTTTTCAATTACCATTTGTAAAAGCTTAATGCCTTCCCCAGAATATGCATAACGGGTGCCTGGTATAAAATAAATACCCAACTTACCTGTAGAATCAAATGCCCCTGTTTTTGGGTTTAAAAACCACCAATTTGGGAACCCTGATGTATGACTGAGGCAATGTCTTGCAGTAATAAACTTCCATCGATCATCATTTTTCAAATCAGCATAATATTCAAATTCTGGCAAAGGCTTATCTAAGTATAAATATAATGGTTTATCTAAATTTAGTATCCCTTGCTCAACTAGCATCATACATATATATGCAAAGACTGCTTTACTTAAAGATGCTGCGCAAAAAATAGTGGAAGTATCTATTGGTGATTTTTTATCGATATTCGAGTATCCATATCCTTTTGAATACACCACTTTTTTATTATTTAATATAGATATTGCCAACCCAGTAACTTTGGCTTTTGACATTAAAGAACCAACCGTTTTATCTATAAAATCACTATTTATTTTTGTTTCGTTTAAACGTATAACAGCGTTTACTTGAGCATTCAATATTTGAGTGAATAATAAAAAAATTATTAAAAAAAATGATTTCATACTTACAAATTGACATTCAAATTAATCTTCCCAGGTTCAGGAGATTCACAACCTAACCGTTCAAATGTTGAGCTATCAGTAAGTTCAAATAAGCTATGATAACAAAAGTCGCTTGGAGAATACAAGAAAAATTCGTTTTTATATTGATGGATTGAAATCCACTTTCTTGGAAAAGTTTTATTAATTTCTTTACTAAAGTTTTTAAAGGGCTTTAATAGAAGTATAGATTCGAAATAACTGCTATCAAATTCACTAGAGCTAAAATCAGTCAAAGTATTACGAATAGCTTCTGTGGTATCAATAAATATTGCATGGTAAAAAGGATAAATTGTATCTGCCACTTTTCTTGAAAGAAAAATAGTATCATTGGCTAGTATGGGGGATTTACTATTTTTAGATTGATCATTCATCTTTATGCCACAACTGCCAAAGACTAACGTTAAGCTAAACAATATTGAAAATACAATATAAAATTCCCTTTTTTTCAACTTCATTGGATTTCATATTTGCTCATTTTGCTAATGAGCCATTCTTTAAAATTAATCACTCTATTTGTTTGAGTTAAATTTGCTTTATAACAAATTTGTCTAAAAGTTGGGGCATTTCTAAAGTCATTATACTTGCCAGTCATTTGGAAACATTTACTCAACCAATTTAGGCCAATAATACAATCTTGCAATGATATTTTATATGGAATAAACTTTTTATCATCAAATGATTCATATTTGAATGTGACCGAATTGAACTTAATAGGTATTTCGCCTGTACTTCCATTCACTATTTCATAATATGATCCATTTTTAATAAGAAACAACAGCAATTGCTGACCAATAACGTACGGTCCAAACCTAATATCACAAGTCCATTCTTCAAATTTGATTACTATAATATTCTTTCTGGGGGCTCCCTTTATCGTTTCAGTAATTTCAAATTGATAAGAATTAGGAGTAATGGATGAGATTTTTCCAACCACAATTAAATGCGAAAGTCCAGCTACCATTTCAATTGGATAAATTCTTTTTTTGGCAAGCCCTACAAAAGAAAAGAACAAACAAATGATTAAGAACTGGCTTTTCAAATTGGAATAACGATAAAACTTGTCTTTTTTCAAGAAGTTAGTAATTATTGTAAATATGATTCAACTATTATGCTAATTCCATATTTACAAGATAATTCTTTTTCTACCCATAAAATAATACAAAATACTTATGAGTCTAATCAAAAAAAATACTCCCTATCACAATTTGCAATAGGAAGTATTTTATAATCATTCATTTCCATTCACAACAATTAAGTAATCAAACGTATCTGATATCTTATATCTCTTAATTCTTAATAACCTAACCCCATATCTCTTCCTTTCATTATTGCTGGTACACCTTCTGAAATCCATTTAGCAGGCTTATCTCCTTTCAATAAATAATCGAAGAATTGTTGTTCGCGAATTTGAATATCCTTTCTATTTTTACGTTCTACTAAATTATGTGCTTCGTTATTGTAGTTGAGCATCCATACTGGTTTACCCAATCTGCGTAATGCAGTAAACATTTCAATCCCTTGATACCAAGGCACTGCATCATCTGCATCATTGGCCATTACAACTACGGGTGTTTTTACTTTGGGAAATTGAAATAAAGGCGAATTGGTTAAATACAAATTCGGCTTCTCCCATAAATTAGCTCCAATTCTGCTTTGCGTTTTCTCATATTGAAATTGTCTGTTCAAACCAGTTCCCCAACGAATTCCACCATAGGCACTGGTCATATTTGCTACCGGAGCACCCGCCCAAGCAGCTGCATATAAATTGGTGCGTGTAATTAAATAGGCAATTTGATAACCGCCCCAACTTTGACCTTGTAATCCCAATTTAGTACTGTCTACATATCCTCTTGCAACCAAAGCTCTAGTTCCACTCAATATATAATCATAAGCACCTTGCCCTGGGTAACCAGTTTTGTACCAGATATCAGGAACAAAAACAATATAACCCCTGCTCACAAAAAAGGAAATATTTAAACGAGATGGTGTTGGTGCTGGAGCCTGATAAGCATATAAACCATCGCTGCTTCTTTCATAGAAATAAGCAATCATAGGATATTTCTTTTTCGGATCAAAATCTTCAGGCTTGTAAACAATCCCCTCTGCTTCTCTACCTGTATATGATTTCCATTTAAATAATTCCGCAGTACCCCAATTATAATTTGCTTGTTGAGGATTTGGTTGATGCAATGATTTGCCCCAAGCAATTTCTTTTTTCCCATTAATAGTTCCTGTATCAACAGATGAAACTATTTTAATATCGGCACTACGCAGATATGTTTCAGAACTATAGCTTAATACCATAGCATCTTTTGCTTTGATGGCATTGGCAATTCTAGCTGGATAAGTTTGCTTTAATCCAGCAGGCAATTCAAATGCATCTCCCATTGTATAATACTTTAATCCACTTCCCTTATCCGTTTCATTAAAAATAGAAAACAACATTAATTGATTTTGCTTTATTACTCGCTCTTCTCTGTTGAGTACTATATTTCTAAAAGTATAATTGTTTTTTCTGCCTAATCCATTGGTTACACAAATAGAAGCTGCAACTCCTGTTGGATCTAGTTTCCAAATATCAAATTGATCATATACTAATACATGAGTATCATTTTCCATCCATCCAGCTATCCCATAAGGCCTAGGATCATCTGGCACATCATTATCTACATCATAGAATGGTTGTTTCACATCTTTTCCTAATACATTTATTTTTTTATCTGCAGCATTATATGTAAAAAATAGGCGCTTTACATCATCGTACATCATCAAATATTTTCCTGTTGATGAGGGAGATACATTGCCTTTAAAATCTTTGCTAATTAATTTGCGAGCACCCGTTTCAGGATTAATTTCATACACATCATTGAATCCGCCACCTTGCCATTGCGTGGCAATTCTTTTTCCTTCATCGCTAGCTCCATAAAATACAGCACCATCACCATCATTGGTTTGTAGGATGTTTCTAAAAGCCAACCCACCTATTTGTACAACTGATTTTGAATTAAAATCATACCTAGCCAAATGAGCTCTTCCTAATTCTTGAGGAAGATTGCGCAATTGTACTGGTTGAATATAATCGTCTTTATGGTTCCAAATATCTACACTTACCCTATCAAAATCAGGCGTGAGTGTATCTTTCACAGGAAGAATAGGTGCTGTTCCAAAAAATAATCGCTTACCGGTTTTACTAAAAGCAATGGCTTGTCCATTGTCGCTTACCATCCAATTATTCGGAACCCCTTTTGTGTTTTTATCCACTATCATTATCGCACTATCAGCTCCAACTGTATGATAATAAAGCTTATAAAATTTTTGCAATGATTTTGCACTGCTATCTCGTTCTGCAACAAAAGCTAATTGATTGCCTACTTCATCCATTCGATAACTTTTTGCATCGTTAAATCCTGTTAGAATTGTTGCGGAATTACCAGAAGAAAGATCAACTCTAACAACAGTTGGTTTTACTTTTGTATCACCTATTTTTTTAGAAGTTTCATACAACAATACATTTCCTTTTTTATTAAAAAAGAATTCGTTTACCAACTTATATACTTTTTCTTCTCCAGAAGCTAAATTTCTAACAACCAAATCTGTTCCTTCTTCAAATGGATCTTCAGCGGCTCTTGGTGTTGAAGGGCCATTTCGGCGAGGTGCTTGTAACACACTTATTCCTTTGAGTTTAACATCGTTGGCTTTATTGCGAAGACTATCCACTACTCTCATTAAACTATCTGCCATATTAACCATAGCATTCACTCGAGCCGCAGAATCCATTTCTGCACGAGGCGCAGGTGCAGGCAATGCTTTCTCCAATAAATAAGCTACAACTGTAGCATTTTCATCAGCCACTTTAAAACTTTTTATTCGTGCTACTTTAGTAACTTCACCAGAAGCCAAATTGATTATTGCCAATGAATCTTTGGGCATATCTTCTGGCTTTTTCTTTTTTATTCTCGCATCTCTTGTTTCAGCATAGAACGGTTTAATTCTACATACTAAAAATTTACTATTGTCTGTAATTGTTACACCATAGCCCCTTGCAATTTCAGCCTTAGCAGCACCATCTGAAGTTTTTACATACAAAACACCATCCCCTTCTTGTGGAGCAACAGTAAATGCAACGTATTTTCCATCATTACTGAGTAATCGCTCTGCAATATTTTGCCATCCATCATAAACTGTATGATCTAATGCCTTTTTTTGAGCAAATAGAGCCGAAGTTGTTATCAACATCAACCCAAAAAGTGTAATTATTCTCATGTTCTAGTTAAATTTGTGGATTACGAATATAATTAAACAAAACACATAAAATACTGTTATATCGGTGTAATCGATAAATGTTGAAAAAATAATGATTTCTATGAAAAAAGCCTTATTGTTAATTGTATATTTATTCCAAATCACCTTTATTTTTGCTCAAAAAAATGGAGTAATTGCAGGCCAAATACTCGATAAATCCTTGCAAAAACCCATTATTGGCGCCACTATCCAAATTGGAACTCAAAACAGCTTTACCGATAGTTTGGGTAAATTTAGAATCAGTAATATTAGTTCTGGTTCATATACAGCAAGTTTTAAAGCCCTTGGGTTCTTACCTCAAATAAAGTACAATATTGCTATTACTACTGGAAACGAAAATGTATTAATTATTGAAATGGAACCTTCAGTAACCAATCTTTCAGAAGTTACAGTTTCGTCTACAAGCAGAAACAAATCAGCCAAAGCAGCTACTCTCGAAACCCCATTAAGTGTTCAAAGACTTACAACTGAAGAGATTAAATCCAACCCTGGAGGCAATTTTGACATTTCCAGGGTAATTCAAGCACTACCTGGCGTTGGTGGAACAGCAAGTACTGCAGGCTTTCGTAATGATATCATAATAAGAGGCGGTGCCCCTAATGAAAATGTGTATTATTTAGATGGAATAGAAATTCCAGTAATCAATCACTTTTCTACACAAGGAAGCGCCGGTGGTCCAGCAGGAATACTCAACGTTAGTTTTATTGAAGAAGTAAAATTGAGTTCTTCAGCTTTTGACGCACGATACGACAATGCACTATCATCCGTTTTTGAATTCAAACAGAAAAAAGGCAACAGCAATAAATTACAAGGGAATATTAGATTGAGTGGAACTGAGTTTGCAACAACTTTTGATGGCCCTCTTTCAAAAGATGGAAGAACTACTTTTTTAGCATCCGCAAGAAGAAGTTACTTGCAATTGTTATTTCAAGCTATTGATTTGCCAATTCGCCCTAACTATTGGGATTTCCAATATAAAATCAGTCACCAAATAAATAAAAAAACATCCATTACTTTTTTAGGTGTTGCTGCTATAGACGAGTTTAGTTTTGCTGCTCCAAAAACAGCTACACCAGAAAAGTTATATGCCCTAAATAGTAGCCCTGCAATTAACCAATGGAATTATACCGTTGGAGCAAGTATAAAACATTTATTAAAAAATGGCTTTTGGAATTTAGCCATTAGTAGAAATGAATTCGACAATCAGTTAGAAAAATACGAGAATAATTTAGGGCCAGTAAAAGGAGTACGAACTTTGTATTTTCAATCTCGTGAAACAGAAAATAAATTGCGTTTTGATGTAAACAAAACTTATGCAGGATGGAAAATCAGCTACGGCGCAGTAGCTCAATTGGTTTCGCAAACCAATACTACACAACAAATAATCAAAGCAGCACTAACTGATAATAGTGGCAATATCATCATTCCTGCTGTAATAAATAATTTTGCAGGATCAATCAGTATGGGGCGTTTTGGCGCATTCACGCAAATAGGTAAACGATTTATGGATAATAGGCTTGGAATTAGCGGCGGATTAAGATTCGATCAAAATACGTTTACAACAACTGGAATGAATCCCTTAAAAACAATGTCTCCTCGCATTGCTTTGAGTTATGTACTTACTGATAAATGGACATTGAATGCATCGATTGGATCTTATTATAAAATACTTCCTTATACAGCACTAGGCTTTAAAGACAATGCCGGTAATTATGTAAATAAAGATGGTGACTATACAAGAAGCAACCATTATGTTGCTGGCGTTGAGTACCTGCCTTCTAGTGCAACAAGATTTACTTTTGAAACCTTTTACAAACAATATAATAATGTACCTATTAGTGTAAGAAATGGAATAAGCTTATCTAATCAAGGAGCTGATTTTAATGTACTAGGTAATGAAGATATAACTACTAATGGCAAAGGAAGGTCTTATGGTTTTGAATTTTTTGCACAACAAAAATTAAGTAAAAGATTCTTTGGGGTACTTAGTTATACTTACTTCAACAGCCAATACACCAATGCAAATTTAAACTACACCGCTAGTTCATGGGACAATCGTCATTTATTGTCGCTATTAGGAGGTTATAAATTTAATCGAAACTGGGAATTGGGATTGAAATTTCGATTCCAAGGTGGTGTTCCATTTACACCATATGATATGCTCGCAAGTAGAACCAATTATTTAACCCTAGGAACTGGAGTATTAGATTTTTCTCAAACCAATAATCAACGATTGAATAATTTTAATAGCAGCGATATCCGAATCGATAAAAAATGGTATTTCAAAAAAGTAACACTCGATTTTTTTATAGATATTCAAAATTGGTATTTAGCAAAAAGCCCTGCACCAGATACTTACACGTTTAAAAGAAACGCAGACAATACTGCATTCTTAACAACCAATGGTCAACCAATTCAACAAAATGGAAGCAACGCTATCCCATTTTTATTGAATAACAACGATGCAAATGTAACACCTACATTAGGATTTATAATTGAGTTTTAATGACGTTTACCAACCACTATCCTAGCCATTTGAAGAACAACAGAAATTAAAATTAGCCCAACACCATAGTAAAAACTTGCCTGCAGTTGCTCATTTTCTTGAAATATCAAGAAAGCTAATATTATAGCATACACTGGCTCTAAATTCATACATAGGTTTTGTGTAAATGCAGATACCTTTTGCAATGCTTCTAGCATCAATTTCATGGCAACAATTGTACAAATCCAACTTAAAACCAATAACCATCCCCAATCAGATAAACTTGGGAATAAGAATTTAGTAGGAAATAGATACAAATAAAGTGGCATTAAAATGGTTAATGCCAATAGACCTCCGCTCAACTCATACAACATAATTAATTGTGGAGATGCTATTGAGATATTTTTTTTATTCAGCACTGAAAATAACGCAGCCAATGCAGCAGATATAACACCAACTATGATACCTGATTGATACCTACCATCAAAATGAAATATCAAATAAATGCCAGCAAGGCTTAATAAGCCCAATAATACTTCTACCCATCTAATTTTCTTGGTAATAATCAATGGCTCTAATAAAGACGCAAATATGCCAGTAGCAGAGAAGCAAACCAACCCTATTGATACATTAGACAGCTTGATACTTCCGTAGAAACATACCCAATGCAAAGCAATGATTGCTCCAAAAAAAAATAATTTTATTACAATATTTTTTGGAAGCAATTGGAGTTTTCGGGAAAATGCTAATAACACCAATAAACTAAATACCGTAATGAAAATTCTATACCAAACTAAGAGCATTTCATTTAGGCTGATAAGTACACCTAAAATTCCAGTAAAACCTACTAATAGAACAGCAATATGGAGTTTGATTAAGGCCAACTTCATTTGGTAAAACTACAATTTCTTTTTGGGGTGATAATTGAAATATCATACATGTTAAAAGTCATAGATTAATATGATTAAAAAAAGACTTATTTATTCTATATTTATCCTAATAATATACTATAAAAATGGAACCAATCATTGAGCTTAACGAAGTGCATAAAAGCTATGGCGAGAAAGCTGTACTCAAAGGCATTAATCTATCGATCAATGCTGGTCAAGTAATTGGTTATATCGGACCAAATGGAGCAGGAAAAAGCACAACAGTAAAAATATTATGCGGCCTCATATCCGACTACGAAGGAACAGTTACAGTTGCAGGTATCAATTTAAAAGAGGATCCTGTTTCCGTTAAGCGCAAAATAGGTTATGTGCCAGAATTAGCAGAGTTATACGATGTACTTACACCTGTTGAATTCTTAGGATTAATGGCAGAACTGTATGATATACCTAAACCCATTGCTACAGATAGAATAGAAAAAATGTTGACTGCCTTTGACTTAGCATCCAATATGAATAATCGGATGGATACGTTCAGTAAGGGTATGAAACAAAAAGTATTAATTACATCTGGACTATTACACAACCCGGATATCATTATTTTAGATGAACCATTGAGTGGCTTAGATGCCAATAGTGTAATTATTGTAAAAGACTTAATCAGTAAATTAGCAAAAGATGGGAAAACGATTTTCTATTGCAGTCATATGATGGATGTAGTGGAAAAAGTAAGTGACCGAATTATTTTAATTAATGAAGGGCAAGTTATTGCTGATGGAAGCTTTGCTGAATTACAAGCTCAGCAGGGCAATGAAAGTTTAGAGAAAATATTTGCCCATTTAACTGCAACTTCTTCTTTAGGCGAAGCTGCAAATGATTTAATGAAAGCTTTCGATTAAAATATCCAATCATGTTTATTAATAATTTCTTTCTTTATATATTGTTATTACCTAAATCGGTATACCAAAATATGGGAGTAAATACCCATCATTTAAAAGCTATTTTAACTGCCAAGTTGATAATGGATGACAGAAGACCTAACAGTGTTCATCAAACTCAGAAAAAAAAGAATGCTAAACCTATTAAATGGGCAACCCTTGGCACTATGCTTATGAGTACCTTTTTAGGTTTATTCTTTATCATTTCTTTTTTTATAACAAAAGACACTGTTACGCAGTTTTTTTTATTTTTTACATTTTTTATTTTCTTGCTAGCATCTACCCTCATCAGTGATTTTACTAACGTATTAATTGATATTAGGGACAATGCCATCATACTGCCCAAACCTATCAATGATAAAACATTTTTATTGGCAAGGCTTTTACATATAGTAATCCACGTTTCTAAGTTGGTATTACCTATGACCATGCCAAGTTTAATTACTGTAGGAATAATACATGGCACAAAAGGAGTGATTTTCTTAATTTTTTTAGTACCACCTGCAACATTATTTACTATTTTTCTAATCAACGCATTGTATATTTTTATTTTAAAAGTTACTACTCCCGAAAAATTTAAATCTATCATTAGTTATTTTCAAATTGCATTTGCTATTTTAATTTATGGAAGCTATCAGATTGTTCCTCGATTGATTAATAAATCTGCATTAGCCAATTATCAATTTCCGCAAACAGCTCTTTCCTTATTTGTTCCACCATTTTGGTTTGCCGGAGGTTGGGAATTTTTATACCATATGAATACCTCATTGGTATTAATTATCGCATTTATTTTTAGTTTAGCAATGCCTGCATTATCAATATGGATTGTGATTAAATATTTTGCTCCATCATTTAACCAGAAGCTTGCAATGATTTCGGGCAGTGATGCTTCAGAATCTGTCAATCCAACAAATGTAATTTCTGCGAGTAATCAAAAGCCATTTGCAGAATCGATAGCCAACTTATTCACTAAAAAAGGTGCTGAAAGGATGGGATTTTTACACGCTTGGTATATTACCTCAAGAAGTAGGGATTTTAAAATGCGCGTTTACCCTGCAATAGGGTATTTATTAGTTTATATGGTAATAATGATACTTCAATCAAGAAAAGGCGCTTTAGAAGAATTACAAAATCAAACATTGAGTGGGAAACTTATTTTTTTGGGTGGTATTTATTTTATCAGCTTTGTTATTATATCGGCATTGACACAAATAAAGTATTCCGACAAATACAAAGCATCAACCATATTTTACACTTCCCCTATTTCCATTCCTGGTCATATAATCAGTGGTGCTGTAAAAGCTACTATAATAAAATTCTATATGCCTTTGGCAATTACTGTTTCATTATTAGGAGTTACTTTGGTAGGTATAAAAATTTTGCCCAATTTATTGTTGGGAATGAGTAACCAATTGTGTATTTGCTTTTTAATTGCCTATGTAAGTTTTGTAGAAATGCCATTTAGCAGAACCGAATCTATCACAGTAAAAACAGGAAGTTTTATAAGAGGGATTATTAGTATGATTATTCCACTCGGAATGGCAACCCTTCACTTTTTAATTTATGATTATCAAGTAGCCATTCTGCTACTCTTGGCATTATCATCAACCGCTGTTTGGCTGGTTGCTGGAAGTGTTTATAATAAAACTTGGAGTGATTTAAAAGTAGGCTATCAAGATTAGTAGTCTGCGCTAATTACTTTTAACTAAGTAGCGATAATTTTTAAACATACTTTTCCATTGAATGCTAATAACACCTAGTACGCCTTCTTTTATAATTCCTTTACTCATTTTACTGACTCCAATTTTTCTATCCCGAAAAATGATAGGCACTTCTTTTATTTTGAAACCCAATTTCCAAGCAGCGAATTTCATTTCAATTTGAAAAGCATAGCCAACAAAAGCAATCATATCAAAATTAATAGCTTCTAAAACGCTTCTTTGGTAACACACAAAACCTGCTGTTGGGTCTTGAATGGGCATCCAAGTAAGTAGTTTGGTATATATCGCACCGCCCCTAGAATATAATTGTCTATCGAGCGGCCAGTTTTCAGTTTGCCCACCATTTACATACCTGCTACCAATAGATAAATCAGCTCCATCAATTTTACAAGCATTGTATAAATGTTCTAAATCAATTGGATCATGGGAAAAATCAGCATCCATCTCAAAAATATATTGATACCCTCTAGCCAAACTCCATTTGAATCCATGAATATAAGCTGTACCAAGGCCAAGTTTTCCCAAACGCTCTTCTAAAAACAATTGACCAGGTAATTGATTCATTAACTCTTTTACCAATTTGGCTGTTCCATCAGGAGAGCCATCATCTATAACCAAAACATGGTAGCCTTTATTTAAGTTGAAAACAGCTTGAATAATAGCTACAATATTTTCACGCTCATTAAATGTTGGTATGATGACTATTTTATCCAATTAGGCTTTTTTAATGATGGTGCGATTCAATATATCCGTCAATTTCTGCTTGGTATTCATAGCAAAATCTCCTTTCATCATCCAATCGTAATATTGAGGTTCTTCTTTAAGCACTTGTGTAACTGGTTTTCCTTTATGTTTTCCGAAATTAAATATTTCTATACCATTTTCTTTAATAAATCGGCGAGCAAAATCTACAATATC
The DNA here is from genome assembly GCA_031422175.1 of Sphingobacteriia bacterium. Classification (GTDB taxonomy): domain Bacteria; phylum Bacteroidota; class Bacteroidia; order Chitinophagales; family Chitinophagaceae; genus Sediminibacterium. The sequence continues at coordinate 13,208 of JANOQC010000171.1, forward strand.
ATCTTCACCCGTAAATTTCACTATTTGTTCCACTGAATTACCAATTTGAGGATATCTTTCTATTTGCGCTTCCAACACTTCCCAGGTTGCAGTAGCATCTACTTCAGCACCATGAGCACCTTCAAGCACTTTATTGCAATAAAATTTATACGCAGCACTTAAAGTTCTTTGTTCCATCAAATGAAATACCTTCTGAACATCAACCAGTTTTCTTTCATCGGTGGAGAATTCAATTCCCGAACGATGAAATTCTTCTATCAACATAGGAATATCAAAGCGATTGCTATTATATCCTCCTAAATCACAATTTTCCATGAACTGTTTAATCTCATTAGCTACCTGCTTAAAGCTAGGTGCATCTTTTACCATGTCATCAGTAATACCATGCACTTCACTAGACCCTGTAGGGATTGGCATTAAGGGGTTGATGAGTTTACGTTTAACAGTTTTAGTTCCATCAATTGCAATTCTTACTATGGCAATTTCAACAATACGATCTGTACTAATATTAACACCAGTGGTTTCTAAATCTATAAATGCAATAGGCTTTGTTAATTGTAAATTCATAATTATGATTGTGATTTTAAGATCCTGTGATTAAATTAGCAAACGAAAATATGTCTAAACCATCATAATTACCGCTACTCATTAAGAGAATATTGGAATTACTAAAATCTTGTTGTGCCAGCCATTCCGATAATTTTTTAGAATCATTTATTACAATCAACCCTTTTTTATTAAACCCTTCAAATACTTTTTCAGCAGGTAAATCTGGCATACGTTTTAATTCTAAAGAATGAGCAGCATAAAATACTACACCCACATCTAATTGATCAAATGCGCCATTGTATTGCTCCATAAACGCAACATTCAAACTACTATAAGTATGCAATTCTAAAATGCCATATAATTTTCGTTCTGGGTATTGTTTTTTTACCGCTTCTACTGTTGCTTTCACTTTGCTGGGTGCATGGGCAAAATCTCGATAAACATTCATGGTGTTGTTAGAAGCCAATAATTCTAATCGTTTGGAAGCACCTGAAAAATGTTTCATCACCGAAACAAATTCAACAGCATTTACCCCTAATTCTTTGCAAGCATAATAAGCCGCATTCAAATTCATTAGATTATGGTTACCAAAAACGTTCAGCACTCCTGTTGCCCCATCAATTACAACTGTTGTTATTCCATTATTAATTTGGTGTTCAGGAACTCCATAAGGTTGATAACGTATATCCGATCGCTTATGATCAATCACTAACTTATTAAGTACCGGATCTGTTTCATTATAAATAAGTATTCCCCCCATTTCTATTCGATTTATGAAAATTACAAATTGCTCTAAATAAAATTCAAACGTGGGAAATACATTAATATGGTCCCAAGCAATGCCAGTTAGTATAGCTACATGTGGGTATAAAAAATGAAATTTTGGTTTTTTTTCAATAGCGCTTGCAGGATATTCATCACCCTCACAAACAATAACTGGTGCGTTTGTAATATTTACTGATTGGTCAAACCCATTCAATTTGGCCCCTACTAAATAATCGAAATCCTTGTTCAAGTTTTTAAGCGCATGCATAATCATACTAGTAGTAGTAGTTTTTCCATGACTACCGCCTATTACAATTCGTTTTTTGTTCTTACTCTCTTGGAATATATATTCAGGGAAACTATAGATAGCTAATCCTAACTCTTTGGCTTTCAGCAATTCAGGATTATCTTCTTTTGCATGCATACCAAGAATTACTGCATCTAAATCAGCTGAAATGATAGCTGGATTCCAGCCAATTTGACTAGGCAAAAGTCCTTCTTTTGCTAAATTTCCTGTAGCTGGTTCAAAAATTTCGTCGTCAGTTCCTGTAACCTGATAGCCTTTTTTATGTAGGGCAATCGCTAATTGATGCATCACACTTCCACCAATTGAAATAAAATGAACTCGCATACGTTATATTTTATAGAAAAATTATTAACTTTACAAAGGGTTTAAGAAAAGCAGCATTTTATATCTAAATCTTATCTTTGTTTAAGTGCAAAATACAAGCATATCCTACAAAAATCAAATTGAATGAAAAAGATCGCTTTATTTTTACTTATTTCTGGTTTTGCAACAATCCTTTTGAGCGCTTGTGCTTCAGAAAAAGGCAGAGGTTGCCCTACTACCAATCCACGTTATTTCAGGGGCTAATTTGTTCTGAGATTATAAATGGAGTAATTTTGTATAAATTTTTGTATGAAATGGATACCATTAACTTCAATCGAGCAGTTGGATATGATTAAAGAAAAGTCTACCGTTACTCCCCAAGTAATATTTAAACATAGTACTCGTTGTAGTATCAGCTCTATGGCTTTAAACCGATTAGAAAGAGAAACAGCTCCCGAGAATGCCGATTTTTATTTTCTTGATTTGATTCAAAACAGGCATTTATCAAATGCAGTAGCTGATATTTTTGATGTTCACCACGAATCACCTCAAATTTTATTGATCAGGAATACAGCATGCATTTACGACGAAAGTCACCAGGGTATAAATATGCAAGAAATATCCGAACAACTATTTTCTAATTAAAATACAATGCACTTAACAGTATTTGGTGCCACCGGACAAGTAGGCAAAAGAATAGTGCAGCAAGCACTTAACCGAGGCTATACAGTAACTGCATTTGGCAGAAGTGTAGAAAGTTTAATAGATGCTGATCATCGCAACGAAAAACTGATTGCACGTAAGGGATATATTTTTGATGCGAAAGATGTTGCGAATGCATTGAAAGACGCAGATGCTGTAGTTTCTGTTCTCGGTGGCGCTTTTGATGGATCTGATAAAAGCAGAAGCTTGGGTTTAAAGAATATTATAACCCAGATGGAAGCCAAAGGCATTAAACGCTTGGTAGCTTTGGGTGGATTGGGAATATTAAACGCTTCAGAAAACAGCTTATTAATTGAAAGTGAAAACTATCCAGAAGAATACAAACCTGTAGGCATGGAACATTTAAAAGCCTTTGAATACTTGATAGCAAGTTCTTTAGACTGGAGTTTTTATTGCCCTCCCAATATTTTTGATGCAGATGAAACAGGTTTATTTGTAACCAATATAAATTATGCACCAGCACCCAATTCCAATAAAATTAATGCTGGAGACTTAGCATTGTCTATGTTGAATGCTATTAGTAAAAATGAGTTTATTAAACAAAAAGTAGGGATTGCGCAAATATGAGAAATGAGTTATGATGCCAATTCTATTACCATTGCACTAGCACCTCCTCCTCCATTACAAATACCCGCACCACCAATTTTTCCATTATGCTGCTTCAACACATGAATTAATGTTACAATGATCCTAGCTCCGCTGCAACCTAACGGATGCCCCAATGAAACTGCTCCTCCATGCACATTTACTTTGGTAGGGTCCAATTTCATTTTCTGGGTATTGGCAATTCCCACAACAGAAAAAGCTTCATTTAATTCTACAAAATCTAAGTCGGCCATTTGCAACCCAGCTTTTGCTACTGCTTTTGGTAAAGCCAAAGATGGAGTTGTGGTAAACCATTCAGGAGCTTGTTCTGCATCAGCATAACTTCTGATAATAGCCACTGGTTTAATACCCAATTCATCGGCCTTTTCTTTACTCATTAAAACCAAAGCAGCAGCCCCATCATTCATGGTACTTGCATTAGCGGCAGTTACCGTTCCATCTTTAATAAATGCCCCTTTTAGTTCAGGAATTTTATCGAACTTAACATTGAATGTTTCTTCATCTTTCGAAAATAAAATGGGGTCTCCTTTGCGTTGTGGAATTGCAACTGGAATAATTTCATCATTAAACCAACCACTATTGGTTGCTTGTTGACTTCTTGTATAACTTTCTATTGCGAATGCATCTTGATCTGCTCTAGATATATTGCAATCCTTAGCACATAATTCGGCAGCATTGCCCATTGCGTAATTATGGTAAACATCAGTCAGACCATCTTTAGCCAAACCATCAACCATTAAAACATTACCGTATTTATTTCCCCAACGCATATTCGGAGAATAATAAGGCACATTACTCATACTTTCCATTCCTCCTGCAACAATAATATCTGCATCACCCAATAATATAGCTTGAGCTCCTTGCGATATAGCTTTCATTCCGCTAGCACAAACTTTATTTATTGTAGTAGCAATTACCGAATCGGGTAAGCCTGCAAATTTAGCCGCTTGACGAGCCGGAGCCTGACCAGTATTGGCTTGTATAACACAGCCCATTAGCACTTCATTTACCAAGGCAGGATCAATACCGGCTTTTTCGATAGCACCTTTTATGGCAAAAGCGCCTAATTGAGGAGCAGAAAAATCTTTTAAACTTCCACCAAAACTACCAATTGGAGTTCTAACTGCGGAAACGATATATACTGTTTTACTATTCATTGTATTTATTTGTGACGCAAATTTAAGGAAAATACTAACAAGTGTTAGCGATAAAGAATTAAGAAAGAAGAATTATGAATTATGAAATAAAAGATATGAATTAAGAATTAAGAATTATTTGTTATGATATAATTTTTTGATTTTTATAAATAATGATAAATTACTAATGGATTAATTTCTCCATCAAAAATTTGTAAATGATGTTCAAAAAAACAATGAAAACAGAAATAGGAATAACCACAGCTAATAGCCAATCGGTTGCCAATGAACTTTCAAAAATTTTATTGGCCATTACCCACCATCAACATTAAAATTGTACATGAGCTTAACGCATCTTTCAGAACAAAAAGGAGAACAAAACGACAGTCAAGGATTTATCAAAGAGCTTTTAGATGATCATCAAAGTACTATTATCGTTTTGCGTGAACGCATAAAGTCGTTAACAAGTGATTTTCATGATCTTGGCTCCAGTGATTTTGCAACTGGACTTATGGAAATGCACGAAAAGATGGCCTGGTTTCTCCGTTCTCACTTAAAAAATAAAGAAAAATAAAGACGGGTTTGAATTCATAAAGGTGTTTATTCTTGAATGAGAAAAAATATTTTATATTTAAGTATTTCGGTATCATTTTTTTGGATGTCCACGTGCTTCATCAATATGAATCAAAATATCTAAGTTTTATAGGAAAAACATTTTCATCCCATAATGTCCCAAAAGCGTAAATAAAGCACAGCGGGTAACTACTCCTACACAACACCAAACCAATAATTTTGGTATTGCTACATTTAAACCTGTTCCAACTCCAATACTTACTGGAGCTCCAACAGTCATTGTTCCAAAAAAGCCCAACCCAATAACACCATATTTATTCCATATTTTATAGATCAGTTTGCTTTTATCTTCTTCTTTTTTGGTTTTTCTGAATTTATTTAAATAAAGCTGTATTTTTTCGCCTAAAAATGCAGCAAAGAATACACCTAATAATCCCCCGACAACAGTTGTTACAAAAATGAGCCAAGAAGGTAAATTCATCGCAAATCCTGCTGGTATGGCCGCATAAATTTCAAAAGTTGCTAATCCGCCTACAGTAAGTATTTTATAAAACATTTTGTATCTAGTAATTTATAGTAAAGTAAGTACAAGAAATCCACTTCGCAAAGAATGGTAAGGGCAGAAGATTTTACTATTAGAAACAAAAAACTAAAAACGATCTTTTACTCCATGAAAGTTTGATGATTTATTATATAAGCTAACTTTAACTGGCCTAATTTGATGAGAACCTACAAAGCCAATAAACCAAATTTATGCTAACCGCAATCAACCCTAAACTTCCAATGCTTAATAAAGCAATTACTAAATATTATTATATTGATCAATTGGGTTTTGAGAATTTGGGATCAAGCAATTATGAAGAATATTTAATGGTTAAAAAAGACCAAATTGAAATTCATTTTTTCGAATTTAAAGGCTTAGATCCAAAAGAAAATTATGGTCAGGTATACATTAGAACAGATGATATTGAAGGATTATATCATAGTTTTCTCGAAAGAAATATAGCAATTCATCCCAACGGACATTTAGAAACAAAACCATGGGGCCAAAAAGAATTCTCTTTACTAGACCCCAACAACAACCTTATTACTTTCGGGCAAAGTTTAGATTGATCAAAAAAGCAACAATTTCATTGAATAGTTGTTATTTTATCTAATGAACGCCACTTTTTTATCGGCCAATTGGGAACATTTGATCATGGCCAATTATGCTGTCAAACCTCAACTACTGCAACCATATCTTCCAAAAGGGGTTGAATTAGATTATTTCAACGACTCTGCCATGGTAAGTTTAGTTGGTTTTATGTTTAAGAATACCAGCTTATTCAATATTCCTATCCCCTTTTTGGGCACTTTTGAAGAAATTAATTTGCGATTTTATGTAAAACGAAAAGATGGCAACAGTTATAAAAGAGGTGTGGTTTTTATCAATGAGACAGTTCCTTACAAACCAGTTGCTTTTATTGCCAATAAACTCTATAAAGAACATTATATAGCCATTCCAACAAAAAATGAGATCGTCATTTCAGAAACAAAGAAAAGAATACAATATAATTGGAAGATAAATAATGCTTGGAATCATTTATCAGTAAACACTGCTAATATCAGTAAGCCAATGATGTCTGAAAGTATAGAAGAATTCATTTTTGAACATTATTATGGCTACACAAAAATAAATGATCAGCTTACTCAAGAATACAAAGTAAATCATCCAAGATGGTTGGTTAATAATGTAAATGACCATTCAATAGATTGTGATTTTAAATCAATGTATGGAGCAGCATTTGATTATTTAAAAAATGAAATACCTCATTCTGTTATTGTGGCTGAAGGGTCCGAAGTAACAGTGGATTGGAAAAGATCAAAATTTTAACCAATGTTATTGGAACAAAAAGATATCGATAGAATTATTGAAATGGCCTGGGAAGACCGCACGCCGTTTGAAGCAATACTATTTCAATTTAATCTCACAGAAGCTAATGTAATTGCGTTAATGAGAAAAAATTTGAAACGCAGTAGTTTTAATTTATGGCGCAAAAGAGTAAATAGTGGGGTAAGCCAAAAACATTTGATGAAAAGAAATTCAGATATCAGCAGGTTCAAGTGTAGCCTTCAGAAAAATATTTCAATGAATAAAATAAGTAAGCGATAAATGCCAGTTGAATTTCCTTCAGATTATGCATTTGTGCTTAAACAAATTGACTCAATTGATCCAATAAAATATGGCAAAACCAGGAATTTTATAAATGGTGACGTTACTTATTTATCACCCTACATTTCAAGGGGAGTTATAAGTACCAAGCAAGTTCTCCATTCGTTTCTCGCAAAAGGATATACCATTCAAGCAATAGAATCCTTTGTAAAAGAACTCTGTTGGCGTGATTATTTTCAGCGTGTAGGTCAAGTTAAAAATTTAAATGAGCACATTAAGCAGACACAAAGTCCAATTCTGAATAATGAAATCCCTTCTAGAGTAATAAATGCAAATACTGGTATCGATGGAATTGATAATTCCATCAAAGACCTACAACAATATGGTTACATGCACAATCATTGTAGAATGTATACTGCATCTTTGGTTTGTAATATTGCACAATCACATTGGAAACAACCAGCCCAATGGATGTATTATCATTTATTAGATGGCGATTTTGCCAGTAATTTTTGTAGTTGGCAATGGGTTGCAGGGGCTAATAGCAGCAAAAAATATTATGCCAATCAAGAAAACATTAATAAATACACACATACAAATCAACAAAATACTTTTTTAGATTATCCTTATGAAATTTTGGAGAAATCAACTCCTCCAGAAGTATTGTTGGCCACAGAAATGTTCAAGCCAGTTACTAAACTTCCTATATCCGATTCTATTTATTTCGACACAAGCCTACCAACATTTATATATAATTATTATAACTTAGACCCATTATGGCATCAAGCAGAAAAGGGTAATCGAATTCTATTATTAGATCCTCAGTTTTTTAAGGAATACCCCGTGAATGAGCTTTGTATAAACTTCTTATTAGCATTGAGTAAAAATATTCCAGACATACAAGTATATATAGGTACTTTCAACTCATTTGCAGAACATTACAAAAGCATTACGATTTACTTTAAAGAACATCCACTAAATATTGGATACATTGGTATAGAAGAAAGTAGAGATTGGATTGCGCCAAGCATTACTGGATTCTACCCTTCTTTTTTTGCATATTGGAAAAAAATTGAAAAACAATTATTAAAATAATCATGAGATGATTTTATCAAAAACCGATTTAGAACAATTAGAGCAACGGTATAGAACCGCTTTTATCAATTCATTGGCAGGTTTTCGCCAAGCTGTTTTAGTAGGAACTCAATCTGCAGAAGGCAATTCAAACCTCGCCATATACAATTCGCTGATTCACCTTGGTGCAAACCCTGCTTTGTTTGGGCTTATAAACCGACCAGATAGTGTGCAGAGAGATACTTTACAGAATATAAAAGATACTAAAACATATACATTAAATTACGTTAAATCTTCCCATTATAAAAAAGCACATCAAACTTCAGCTCGCTATGAAAAAGGCGTTTCAGAATTTGAAGAAGTTGGTTTTACTAAACTATACAAATCCTCAAGCACATCTCCTTTTGTTGCTGAAGCAGAAGTTCAAATTGCTATGCAATTAGAAGAAATTATTCCAATTACAATTAACGGAACTATTTTAATTATTGGCAGCTTAGAACAAATAGAAATTAATGAATCATTAATCGGAAAAGATGGTTTTGTTGATTTGTCTACTGCTGAAATTTTAGTTAGTCAAGGATTAGATGCTTACTTTACTACTAATACAATTGGTCGACTTGATTATGCAAAACCATAGTATTATACAAATAAAAAATAAATGACTAGAATAGGTATTATTTTTCCTCACCAATTATTCGAAAATTCAATATTAATAGAAAAATGCCATACCATTTATTTGGTTGAGGAGTGGTTATTTTTCAAACAATTTAATTTTCATCAACAAAAAATTGCATTTCACAGATCAAGTATGCAGTTTTATAAGAGTTATTTATTAGAAAACAATTGCCAAGTAGTTTATATAAACTCATTTGAAGAAATTGCTGATATACAACAATTAATTCCTCACTTAAAATCGATTGGAATAGAAGCAATCGAATATATCGACCCCACAGATAATTGGCTAGAACAACGAATCACCAAGGCTTGCAAAAGCCATAAAATAATTCCCACCAAACACAGTTCACCATTATTTATTAATTCTGCTGAAGAAATTTCTACTTATTTTTCCAATAAGAAAAAGTTGTTTCAAACTGATTTTTACAAACACCAACGCATTAAGCAAAATATTTTAGTTGAAAATCAAAAGCCAATTGGGGGAAAATGGACTTTTGATGATGAAAATAGATTAAAGTATCCCAAAGTAAAAAAACCACCAACCACAATTGGATTACCTAAAAATGAATTCTATGCCGAAAGCATACTGTACACTAAGCAATATTTCTCCAATAACTATGGCGAAATAAATACGAAATTTATATACCCTACATGTTTTGCAGAAAGTAAAAAGTGGTTACATGATTTCTTTACATTTCGATTTCGAGAATTCGGTGCTTTTGAAGATGCAATTGTTTCTAATGAAATAATTTTACATCATAGTATTTTGTCCCCTATGCTTAATGTAGGTTTAATTTCCCCTCAATATATTATTGAAGAAGCCTTGAAATATGCCAATGACAATCAAATACCACTCAATTCAGTAGAAGGTTTTATAAGACAAATAATTGGGTGGAGAGAATTTATAAGGGGAGTATATCAATTAAAAGGTACTGAAGAGCGTACTAAAAACTATTGGAATTTTACTAGAAAAATTCCAATCTCATTTTGGAATGGAACTACTGGAATAGAACCAATTGATTCTACTGTAAAAAAAATATTGGAAACAGGTTACTGCCATCATATAGAAAGACTGATGGTATTGGGTAATTTTATGCTTCTCTGTGAATTTGATCCTAATGAAGTGTATAAGTGGTTTATGGAACTTTTTATTGATAGTTATGATTGGGTAATGGTACCAAATGTATATGGAATGAGTCAGTTTGCAGATGGTGGAATAATGGCCACTAAGCCATATATAAGTGGCAGTAATTACCTAATGAAGATGAGTGATTATAAAAAAGGGCCATGGCAAAATATTTGGGATGGCCTTTTCTGGCGATTTATGCATGTGCACAGAGATTTTTTTCTGCAAAACCCTCGCTTAGGTATGTTGGTGCATACTTTCGATAAAATGGCACCAGAAAAACAAAAAACACATATCGAAAATGCTGAAAAGTATTTACAATCTTTGAAAAAAAGCAATACTACTTAACCAACTCAATTCCCGTTTGGGTAAATACAAGTAATTTTTGTTTGTATAAATTTCCCGTAGTCATTTTAAAAGCTTTTTTACTCATGCCAAAAAATGCATAGATATCCTCCGGGTTGGACTTATCGTAATAAGGCAAGTAGCCATTGTTCTCGTTTAGTAATCTTAAAATTTTCTCTCCTTCATCCTCCACTTTAGTAAATCCAGGCTTACCCAACACTAGATCGATTTTATTATCTGGGCGAATTTTTTTGATAAATCCTTTTACTTTTTCTCCTGTTTCTAATTTTTGAAATATTTCGTTACCATGTAAAATACCAATATGCTTGTTGTTAATGATCATTACAAAACCTAACTCCGATGTTCTATATACCAATAAATCTACGAGCTCCATTTCTTTAACGGTTAAATCATCGTTACTCATAGAGCTTTCAATCTTTTCAGTAGCAGCCACCCTGCCAGTCATTTCATCAATATACAGTTTAACCAAGTACTCTCCTCCTAATCGCATTCCAGATACTTGCTTAGATGCTGGTACAAACAAATCCTTCATCAAACCCCAATCCAAGAAAGCACCTTGCTTAGTTACAGACAACACTTTGAGCTTGGCTATTTCACCCACCACCGCATTGGCTTTTTGAGTAGTTGCAATCAAACGATTATCGGAATCGTGGTATACAAATACTACTAATTCATCGCCTATACGCAGACCCTCTGGCACAAATCGTTTTGGCAATAAAATACCTTCGGCACCATCGTCGAGGTAAAAACCAAAATCTACTTTACGGCTTACTTTTAATGTATTGTAATTTCCAACCTGAACTGGTTCCATCTGATTGATTTAAAATAATTCGGGGGCAGTATCTTTTGACACTGCTTGCTCCCATTCCATTTCAATGGTTTTACTGAAATCCGTTAGCTTGGCCCCTACCGCCTTCCAACCCATTACATCAACCATTTTTGCAACTTTAAATTTAGCTTTTCTTACTTGCTGACCTTTGCCTGTTTGTACTACTAAGATAGGCTGATCCTCGGTAGATATGGCCATTAAATAATTGCCTGCTCCCTCTTTAATAAAACTAAACTGAGATTTAAGTGTGGAAGTTTCAATTTTGAAGCGTTTGATATTATATTGAGCTTTATCCTGATCTAAATAAACAGCAGTGATTATTTTATTTGGATTAAATTGTTCAATTAATTTTATTTTATCTGGTTCAAAGCGCTGTGTAATTTCAGTATCAGTTAATTCATAAGTACCATCAGTATAAAACACCACAATTTTTTCATCTTCAAAACTGCCTAAATATTTGCCTTTATCTTCGGTATTTAATCTTCCAAATTTATCATCAAACCATAATTTCCTACCGGCCAATGTGCTCTTGCCAGCCTCTTTCATTTTAACTGTTTTAATAGGATATTTAGTTACCTGATTACCCATGCTACTTCTTCCTTTGATTTCTAATTCATCAAATAAAAAGTCCAGTTCTTTTATTCTAGCTGTACAATTGGGGCTTAATACAATTTTTACTGATTCAGCTTCTCCATTGGGATTAGCAGTGAAATAATGCACCCTACTTTTCTCCGAACCCCTAGTTAAATCGTATTCCTTTTCTCTTGTAACACCAGTAACATTAAAACGCTTTCCATAACTCACTCCAGATTTACCATCCAAATAAATCATATTATAGGTAGTTCGCTCATCATTTTTTTCAAATACAGAAGCATAAATGATGTCTTTCCCAATAAATACTTTATCTGATACTTTTACCACTTTCATAATTCCAGATTTGGTAAAAGCAATGATATCGTCGTAATCAGAGCATTCACATAAAAACTCATCTTTCTTTAAACTAGTGCCAATAAATCCCTCTGCTCTATTTAAATACAATTTGGTGTTAGCAATTGCAACTTGCTTAACCTGAATAGTGTCAAACTCTTTTATTTCGGTTTTGCGTTCTCTGCCTTTGCCATATTTTTTTTGCAAATTTTCGTAATAAGCAACTGCATAATCAGTCAAATGTTCTAAATCATGAATAACTTGCTTGATCTCGGCTTCTATATTTTTAATCTGCTCATTAAGTTCGTTAATATCTAAACGATAGATTCTTCTAACGGGTTTTTCTGTAAGTTTTACAATGTCTTCTCTTTCAATGGCCCTTTTTAATTTTTTCTTAAAAGGAGTGAATGCTTTATCAATCGCTTCCAATACCTTTTCCCAATTCTCGTGCTTCTGTTCAAGTTCTTTATAAATTTTTTCTTCAAAGAAAATTTTCTCTAAAGAAGTATAATGCCATTTATCTTCTAACTCACTTAACCTGATTTCCAACTCTTTTTGCAACAAAGCTTTGGTATATTCAACAGACGCTTTCAACAATTCCTGAACTGTTAAAAACATTGGTTTGTGATCGGAAATTACACAAGCATTAGGAGATATACTTACTTCACAATCAGTAAATGCATACAATGCATCGATAGTTATATCAGGCGAAATTCCTGCAGCTAGATCAATTTGTATTTCTACTTCCTGAGCAGTAACATCTATTACTTTTTTGATTTTGATCTTACCTTGCTCGTTAGCCTTAGTAATACTCTCCATTAACTGGGTTGTAGTTACCCCATAAGGTACATCACGAATTACCAAGGTTTTTTTATCGAGTTCTTCTACATGCGCTCTTACCCTTACTTTTCCACCTCTTTTGCCATCATTGTAATTGGCAACATCAATCATACCCTTAGTTTGAAAATCAGGGAACAATTCAAATTTTCTTCCTTTCAAATATTTGATAGATGCTTCTATCAATTCACAAAAATTGTGTGGCAATATTTTAGTAGATAACCCAACTGCAATCCCATCTGCTCCCTGTGCTAATAGCAATGGAAATTTCATAGGAAGATTAATGGGCTCATTCTTTCTTCCATCATAACTCAATTGCCATTGAGTTGTTTTGGCATTAAATGCTATTTCTAAGGCAAACTTAGATAACCTAGCTTCAATATATCTTGAGGCTGCAGCATCATCACCAGTTCTTACATCGCCCCAGTTTCCTTGTGTTTCAATCAATAAATCTTTCTGACCTAAATTAACCAATGCATCGCCAATGCTTGCATCTCCGTGCGGATGGTATTGCATACTCTGCCCGATGATATTGGCCACTTTATTAAACCTTCCATCATCCATCTCTTTCATGGAATGCAAAATTCTTCTGTGTACTGGTTTTAAACCATCTTCAATTGCAGGTATAGCCCTTTCAAGAATTACATAAGAAGCGTACTCAAGAAACCAATTTTTATATTGACCCTGAACACCTCTTTCATTATCAAACACCCTATTTTCCCTTTTCTCTTTCGCCATAATTACTTCTTTTCAATTCCAATAACGTATAATTCATTAATCATTCTTGTATCTCTTATCTCTTAATTCATATCTTAAAAGTGTCTTCTTTCGCATCTTCCAAACCATTCAACTCAAATACAATAATATCTGTAATTGCAACTACTTGATGCCAAGCCCAAGGATCAATCTCAATCATTGCAGGAGCTACAATATGTTCTATCCCCTTTTTGTCTGTCCGAACATCTTTCCAATTCAAAAAAGCTGACCCACTCATGATGATGATTTGCTCAGGATTTTTCTTTTGAGATACTCCCTTATGATAATGATCTCCACTACCTGAACCTGCTTTTCTATAAGCCACAATAAACTGACCAGTTCTATTGGTATCAAAAAAATGAGTGGCTCCACGCTCATCTTCTCCTATTTTATCCAACGGTATCACTCTAACCATTTTATTATGTTTTTAATTAACCAATTGAACAGTCATTTCTTTCCATCCCTTATTCCAGTCACCTGCAATAGAAAGTTTACCATTATCAGCTAATTCCTTCAATCTCCAAACCAAAAAAACATCCCCAGTTTGAACAGGCATCTTATTCAAAGTATTATTAATTACTTTATTTAATTTTTGAGAATCACCGGAAACTTGATTGAGTAAATGTTTGTCGTAAAACTCCACTTCTTTAGCAATTATTTTTTTACCCCCTTCTAAAAAACGCACCAAGGAATTTTCTGAACAGATTTTTTTCCATTCATCTGGATCAATTTCAAACTCAGACAAAGTTATTGGCCGTGCTAATTTCTTTGCTTTTAAAAATTCTTTAGGCTGAATCTCATACAAATGGGTAGGATAAAAAATATTGCCTTTCTCATTAAAGAAGGGAAGATTATTCAAATACAATACATGTATTCTTCCTGCAAAATCCTTTAGCTGACTCATTAGCCAGTAATACCCACAAACATCATGTG
>JANOQC010000172.1:0-16822 GCA_031422175.1 Sphingobacteriia bacterium
CTGCACTCATAGCAACAAACTCTCCCATCTCACTACTGCTGTCGTTGGTAATAATGGGCATTAATTTACTACCCGATCGAGTAGTAGGATTGCCTGTTGTAGTAATAGTAAAATTAGCAACTCCATTGGCCGTGCCACCGCTTGTAGTAATACTAACACCTCCGGTTATCGCACCTGGCATTACCATGGCAACTAAACTTGTGCCAGTATTACTAATGGAAATAGCAGCAACTCCGCAGATGCTTATGGCTGTTGGATTGTTTAAATTTGTACCTGTTATTGTAACAATTGTACCAATAGCACCAGATGTTGGCGTGAATGAACTAATGGTAGGTTGTGCAAACAAAATTTGAATTGCACAAAAAAATTGAATGGTAATAAGGGTGAACGCTTTAAAAAAATTCATTATTATTCTTTCAAAGCACAAGATAGATGGAGGGTGTTTCCTAAAAACTACCCAATGATGTGGTTTTTAGCTAGAAAAATTATGGTCGACCCTTCTTGGTTAATAATTCGTAGCGAGAATTTACGTGTAGAATGGAGTAAATATTTTTAACATGATACCGAACAGTATCAACCGATATAAACAACTTTTCGGCTATAAGTTTATAACTCATGCCTGCCACAATATATTCCAAGATGTCTTTTTGCCTTGCATTTAATTGCTCTTGCTTATGAAGTGGTGAAATGGGAGACTGTACCCTGAATAAATGCAATGTTTTAGCTGCAATACTCGGAGTAATAGGTGCTCCTCCATTCATTACATCGGTTATGGCTTCTAATATTTTAACTGGGTTGGTTTTTTTAAGAATATACCCATTGGCTCCCGCTTGAATGGCTTGAAAAATTTTATCATCGTCTTCAAAAACGGTTTGAATGATGATTTGAATATGGGGGAAATGTTCTTTAATAATTTGTGTAGCTATAATACCTGAAATACCCGGCATTTCAACATCCATTAAAACCACTTCTGGATCACTTTGCCTAAGTTTTAACAATAGATCAGTTGCATTATCAAACGCACCTGTACAGATAAAACCGGGCATTCCATTTATTAACTGAGCATAACCATCTCTTAAAAGATAATTGTCTTCAAATACTGCTACCCTTATTGACTTGTCCATTTTTACAAATATCTGATTAGTTATTTTATTTGATGCTACATGAATGAGTAGTTTTTAGTTAATAAACTCCAATAAATAAATCACTTATTTGTTACAATTGAATCTCCAATACCAATACAGTTCCTTTTTGCGCACTACTCTCTATTGTTAAAATTGCATTGATCTCTTTAGCCCTCGCTTTCATATTAAATAAGCCATTTCCCTGTAATTGCGGTTGTTCAGTCTCAAAACCTTTTCCATTGTCGGCAATCTCTACCACCAACTTATTGCCTAGTTTGGTAAAGCGAACATTAACTAAGGTTGCTTCTGCATATTTAAAGGCATTATTCAAGGCTTCTTTACAAATTAAATAAATATTTTTTCTTACATCCATGTCAAATTTAAGTTGACTAATTTGTTCATCTGCCTTGAATTCAAAAACGATGTTTTTTGTACTCAACAGTTCCGCGGCAAAAAAACGAATTCGATCAAGCACTTTTTCAAACTCATCATTTTTAGGATGTATAGTCCATACAATATCACTCATTTTTTCTACCATTTCCCTAGATGCATTACCCATTTTATCGAGTAATAATTTTGTATTAGGTTTATTGATTTCATACTGCTGTTCTGCAATGGCAGAATTCACTGAAATACTGTTAAGAGTAGAGCCTATATCGTCGTGCAAATCACTTGCAATTGAAGTACGGATTTTAAACTCTTTTTTTATTTTATTGATTCGAGAGCGCCAAATAAAATAAACAATGCATATACAAACAAGTAAAACAAACAACTTAAACAATAAAGTTTGATAAAAAACGGGCGTTACAATTAATGTTTTGGAAAACCATTCTTTTGGATTTTCGGAATAGGGTAATTTTGCTTCAATGGTATATTTGCCAGGAGGGAGGGAATAGATATTTATTTCTTCTTTTAAATTGATGTTTTGCCACTGATCCGATAAGCCTTTAATTCTAAAAAGTGCCTGTTCATTTTCAGGATCATTAATACAAGTAAACTTTAAATTAATAGAAGAGTAAACAGAGTTAATTTTAATACTGTCTTTTAATCCGGCAAAAATATTGAGTTGGTATTTTGCATTTGCTTCTGTGGTTTTGATAAAGGATAATTCAATTTTATTTGCATCCAAAACATTAATCGATTTGTCTCTATAATCAACAAAAGCCAACCCATTTACTCCTCCTAAAATAACTTGCCGTTTAGCAATATCGTTAAAATAGGCAGAGTGATTAAACTCTTGTGAATAGGATCCATTGAATTCAACATTGTTTTTAATCTGTAAAGGATGAGGTTTGTTGCCCATAGCTAAAACACTTACCCCACTCCCTGTTCCTACTATTAAAGTTTTTTCAGTTTGTATGAGTGAATAAACAAAGTTGCTTAACAACCCATCATTAAGGTCAATTTTTTGCAACACTTTCCCATCATCATTAATTTTTACTATCCCTTCGCCATGTGTAGCCAACCAGATACCATCGTTGACTTGCAACATACAAGTAACGCGCAAAGCATTTTTTGCTGGATAAATTTTTTTATACCTCCCCGATTTTGTTAGTGCAAAAACCCCATCCTGACAAGCAATAAATACCTTATTCCGAATGGAGCTAATTTGCCGAATGGTACCTAAATTAAATTCACCTGAACTAAAAGGCCTTATACCCCAAGTATTGCTACTATCATAAATAGTATTTATACTATTTAAACTGCCACAAACCCATTGGTTATTATTTAAACCTAAAGCGGTTACATGAAAATTATTGTCATTGTACCGAGCATTTGGCATTGATAATAATTGCTTGTTTTTTACATTGTATTTTGCCAAACCACTCCACCCTTCTAACGCTGCAATTAAATAATTTTTATCATAGGGATGCAATGCGTACACATTTTTCTTTGACAATAACTGTATCGAATTTTTAGTACATGAGTAAAACCCCGAGTAAGTGCCAACTAATAATTCTGAACCGTTTTTATAAATAGTTCTAATACTTTTATTCTTAAAAAACTGTACCATTTTTTTTTGCTGATCAATATCATCTTGCTGATTAACGGCATTAGACAAAGTCACAAGGCCATTGCTGGTTGATAATAATATTTTGCTTTTATTCTCAATAAATAGAACGGTACTAGCTATTTTGGTAAAATCTTTGAATAGATTTTCTGCTAATTTAAATTCACCGATTGTTTGAATGGATAATTTTTTTACATCGTTGTTTGGTATAAGTACAATTTCATCATTTACTACAAGAATACCTGCGATAGGGCTTCCCAAAATTTTTGTAACAGGTAACAATGATTTTTTATCGAATATTTTAACATCCCCATTATCGAACAAAATGGCCACAAAACGGGATGTTATTGCCGACATTCTAATAAACTGCTCTGCATTGGTTCCATTGGGAATATCAAAAAAAGGAGCTTGGCTCCATTGAATTTTTTTTCCATCAAATTTTCCAAACTTACTATTCGTTAGAAATAAAAAAAAAGTATTGTCCCTATCAACAATACTGTGTAATAAATGGGATGGTTTTTCGAACCCTGCAATTACAGATAGGTCAATACTTTTTTGAATTCCATTTGCACTTGAAAACAACCAAATTTGTCCACTTTGTGTAACAAAAACAGCTTCTCCATTATTGTTTTTATATATTTTCGATATCCAACTCTCTAATTCATACTCCTTACTCAAACCAGTAAGCTTGTTAAAGAGAAACAACTTACTCGCCTGAGAACAAATAATAAACTCTTTGTAACAAAAGAGGTGATTTGGAGAGGAATTGGCAGGTAATTGCAATTGTTTGTAATCAACAAGCTTAACATCATTCCCGTCATACCTACAAAGGCCCTGGTTGGTAATAAACCAAATAAAGCCCTGATCATCCTGAGCCATTTCACCCAATTCTCTATTCAAAGAATTGGGAATATCAAAAAATTTGCCATCTATACTTTGAGCTACAGTAAAAGAATTAATAAAAAAAGTATTTAGGCACACTAATATACAAGGAGTCAAAAAAAAACGCTTTAAGAAAGTTGCCATGTGCTCAATCAGTTGATTTGGATTATAAAAACACTCGACAGACTTTTGACTCAAATGAAAATCGACTACTCATATTAATATTATATCTAAATTAGTCTAAAAGAAGCCAATTAGAGTATAAAAACGCATTTTTTCAGTTAATTGCTGTGATACTGCTTGACCAATGAATTGAGTAATTGAGTATTTCCACTAACTAACAATACTGGAGATTTTGCACCCTTTTTAAAAAATTTGGCATAATTGCTCTCGAACCTTATTTTTGCAGCCCATTCCGAAAGAAATGGAAGGATTGCCTGATAGTATAAGGGTAGTACAACTGATTTTGGTTCAGTATGTCTAGGTTCGAATCCTGGTCGGGCAACAAGGAACCCGCAGCGAAAGCTGCGGGTTTTGTTTTTAAGCGAGCTCCATGAGCTTGCTCAATGGAGCGAGTGAAAAAACAAAACGAGCGCCGTGTTTACGCGGTGCGTGGTTTCTTGGGTAATGCAATGCGGGGAGGATCACCGCAGGTAATCCGAACCATCACCACTCTTACGAGCGTTGCGAATTCATTCGCGTAAGAGAGTGAACGAAAACGCTGATATTGCCGAAGGCAATAAGAGGCGTTTGGGTAATGCAATGTGGGGAGGATCACCGCAGGTAATCCAGTTATTCTCTATCTAGACATGAAAATTACAAGTTTAGGCTAGCATAATTACCTCTAAAATGTTATCTAACTTTGCACTATAATCTCCATCAATTACAAAAGTATTACGCATTAATTCATTGAAATTCTACAACAATTATCAGTAATAATGTAATAGTAAAATCAAGCAAAAACATCAATTTCAAATGAAATTGAGTACCTCAAATAGGTACTTACAATATTTATTACAATGGATAACCATTATCAATCAAGCACAGAAATAGTTTTAGCGCATTTTAAAACATCCCTTTCTGGTTTGAGTGAAGCAGATATCGCACTGCGTCAAAAAGAATTTGGGGCAAATGCTTTAACAGAAACAAAACAAAAAAGCAAATGGTTAATTGTTCTAGCTCAGTTTACTGATGTGATGATCGTTATTCTAATCATTGCTGCAGTAATTTCATTTGTTTCAGGCGAGCAAACAGATGCTTTTGTTATTCTTGCGATTATTATTGGAAACGCTTGGATGGGGTTTTCGCAGGAATATAATGCAGAAAAATCAATCCATTTATTACAAAAGATGGCACCGCAATTTGCCATGGTGTTAATTGATAAAAATCCTGTAAAAACCGAATCAAATAAATTGGTTCCGGGAGATATTATATTGTTAGAAGCAGGAGATATTATACCTGCAGATGGAAGATTGATAACAACACATTCTTTTAAAACAGATGAAGCATCGTTAACAGGAGAAAGCAATACAGTAGAAAAAATTACAGATGCTATTAGCCAACCAAATCTGGTTCCTGGAGATCAGCATAATATGATTTTTAAAGGAACCCATGTAAGTAATGGCTCTGCAAAAGCAGTAGTAACTGCTATTGGAATGAACACAGAAATAGGAAAGATTGCAAGCCTACTCAAACTACCATCACAAAAAACGCCACTACAAAAAAGGTTGGCAGTATTTAGTAAACAATTGGCCTTAATAGTTATACTTATATGCCTAGCCGTTTTTGCTGAAGGATTATGGCGTGGAGTTCCCGCTTTTCAAATGTTTCTCACTGCCCTTTCTTTAGCAGTTGCGGCTTTGCCTGAGGCATTACCTGCGGTTATTACAATTGCTTTGGCAAGGGGTGCTAGCCGAATGGTAAAACAAAATGCTTTAATGAGAAAATTACCGGCAGTAGAAACCCTCGGTTCGGTCACCTATATATGCAGTGATAAGACCGGAACACTTACGCAAAATTTAATGACAGTAGAAAAGATTGAGGCTGCTTCAGAGAAAGAAAAATTGTTATTGCAGGCCATGATATTAAATAATGAAGTACGTTTTTCCAATGAAGGTTTATTAGGAGACTCTACAGAAACTGCATTGGTAGATTATGCTTTAAAAGATGGCCAAACAAAAGAGGTGTCAGATAAGGAATTTCCGCTGATATCTAAACTACCTTTTGATTCTGAAAGAATGAGGATGAGTACGCTGCATAAACATGAAGACAAATGGATACTATTTGTAAAGGGAGCTCCAATAAAGATGGCAGAAGTATTAGCAGAAAAATATAAAGAACAATTACCGCAATGGCTTGATAAAAATAAAGAATGGGCGGCCGGAGGTTTACGGGTTTTATTTTTTGGCTTTAAAATATTTGAAAATGATCCAGGTGAAATAAAAACAGCTGATGAAACAGCATTGGAGTTTTTAGGCATTGTTGCAATGATTGATCTTCCAAGGGAAGAAGTGATTGAAGCAATTAAGGAATGTAAAACTGCAGGCATAAAAACTGTAATGATTACTGGAGACCAAGCACTAAAAGCAACCGCAATTGCTGAGCGATTGGGTATGATTGAGCAAGGGCATCAAGGGGTAAAAACCGGAGCTGACCTTACTGATTTATCTTTTGAAGAATTAAAAGAAATTGTAAAGATTACTTCCGTATACGCTAGGGTGTCACCAGCGCAAAAATTAGCAATTGTGAAAGCATTGCAGGCCAACGGAGAATTTGTAGCCATGTCTGGCGATGGAGTAAATGATGCTCCTTCTTTAAAACAATCAAATATAGGCATTGCAATGGGCATTACAGGAACGGATGTTTCGAAAGAAGCTGCAGACATGATTTTACTAGATGATAATTTTGCCACTATTGTTAATGCAGTAAGAGAAGGAAGAAAAATTTATGATAACATCAAAAAATTTGTATTGTTTGTACTCTCTTGCAATTTAGGGGAGATATTTACAATTTTCGTAGCGCCAATTATAGGCTTTGCAATACCATTATTACCTATACATATACTTTGGATAAATTTGGTGACTGATGGTTTTCCAGGATTAGCCCTTGTAGCAGAAGAAGCTGAAAAAGATATTATGAACAGGCCTCCACGTCCACCCAAAGAAAATTTGTTTGCAGGAGGGCTAGTAATTAGAATTTTATTAACAGGAACTATCATTGCTGCTGCTTCCATTTTCATTCAATGGTGGGCAATCGAAGAGGGATATAATATACAGCAACAACGATCAATGGTATTTTCAACACTATGTTTTGTTCAATTGGGAAATGCACTTTCTGTTCGTTCTGTTTCACATTCTATTTTATCTAAACATTTATTTACCAATAAGCTAATGTGGGTTGCAATTACAGGAACTGTAATTCTTCAATTAGCTATAATTTATATGCCCTTTTTACAAACAATTTTAAAAACCAGTTATTTGGATTGGAAGGCAATGGCAACCATTATGATAGTTACTGCTTGCGGACTCATTTGTATAGAATTGGTAAAATATATAATCAAGCAGAAATATGATAAGCAGTAAACTTTTATTCTGTCATTTTAGCCATCAAAGCTCAGCTTTAAGATAAACTTCCTCTTTTCTTACATTTAGCATCTAAGCAATTGCAAAATTGCTACATTTTACTTTATGGCACGGTTTTCCTTTCATTGTTATTATTAAAAAATAATAACATGAAAAAAGCATTCCTTTTATCAATAATCCTCTCGAGTATGTCATTTACCTATCTAGCAGAAGCACAGGTAGGTTTAAGTTTTAACATCAATATCGGCATACAACCAGCCTGGGGGCCCACTGGATACGATCATGTTGACTATTATTATTTTCCAGATATTGATGCCTATTACAATGTCCCAAAAAAGCAATATATATATCTAAATAGTAATCATTGGGTTTTTGCTAACTCTTTGCCCTATAAATACAGTGGATTTGACCCTTATCGTAGATATAAAGTAGTGATTAATCGTCCAACCCCATACAAAGATGGGGACATGTATAGAAATAAGTATGCTGGCTTTAGCGGTGGCAGAGGGCCTCATCAGGAATCCATCAGAGATAGTAAAGACGAGAAATACAAAAATCATCCAGGAAACAATGGGAACAATGGACACAAAGGAAAAAATGAAAATAAGCAAAACAAGAAAAATGGGAAAGGTTATTAATACAATATTTACTTTCACTTCTTGCATAATTGAAGTAATAAACCATTGCCTTCTGTCTTCTTGCTATAAAAATCAATTAGCATCAAAGTGATTATAAATGGGATCATTAAAATAAGTGTTACAAATGCGAGAATTTTATAAATAAAGTGTGCCGATAAAATAATTGTTGTACAACTATTCAATATTTCGTGACTTAATTTTCCTGCATTTCCATAAGTATATATTTTCTTAGTTATTTCAAAACCAACCTGTTCTAGTTTATTTGTAATTTCTTTTTCTGTATACACTCTTTTACGGTCATTTATGCTTTCATACTGAGTATATTTATTGAAAATGAAGGGATAAATTTTTGTAATAAAAAATCCATTTATTGGAATATATAAAAGGAATTGCCCCTTCGGCTTAATACTTGAATAAATATTTGTTAATGCTTGAACATCGTTTTTGAGGTACTGCAAAACCCCTATGCAAATAGCTAAATCAGCATTTGCTTTAGGCGATACTGTTTCTATATCCATACAAATATTGGAAAGATTGGGAATAGCCAAAGAATCACAAAAAATTTGATTGGACTTTTTATAATCTAACCCAATAAATTGAGCTGCTGGATAATTGGTACAAAATGGAATAATATATTGCCCTTCCCCACAACCAAAATCAATTACAGTAAATTTTGCGGGAGCATTTGCAAGTATTTGTTTCCATTCTTGCATTACATACCATTTACGCAATTGAATTAAATAATTGAATACATATACTAATTTAATCAACTTGGGATATTTGCTGACTATAATAGGGTATTGATAATCTAATAAACTAATGGGCTTAAACAAGGAAAAATATTTATTAAATTTAACGGAGATTCAATAAGCAATAGTTAAAAATACATTTGATGAAAAAAAATTCTCAAACTTTCTTCCCAATGAAGTAAACTAATATCAAAGTCTGTTGCAATTTTTGATGTATCCATAACAGAGTAAGCCGGCCTCTTTGCAGGTGTTGGAAAATCAGCTGTACTAATGGAATGAAGTACTGTAGGTCGATCAGCCAATTTTTTTATAGCAATGGCAAAATCATACCAAGATATTATACCTGAATTGCTGAAATGATAAATTCCATGGTTTTTGTTTCCACTTTGAACTTCTGCAATAATTTTTATTATAGATTTTGCCAAATCTGCTGCATAAGTAGGACATCCAATTTGATCGTTTACTACTTTTAATTCAGGCTTTTCTTTCATCAAACGCAACATGGTTTTTACAAAATTATTTCCATGTACGCTGTATACCCATGATGTTCTAATAATAATAGATGAAGGATTGTACTTTTGAGCCAACTCCTCGCCTATCGATTTTGAATACCCATAATAATTTACAGGATTTGTGGGAGTATCAGTTTTGTAAGGGAATTTTCCATTACCATCAAATACATAATCTGTAGAGATGGTAATTAATTTACAGTGATGTTTTTCACAGCATTTTGCAATTTCCCCAACAGCGGTTCCGTTGATTGATAGTGCTAACTCATTTTCAGATTCAGCTTTATCCACTGCTGTATATGCAGCGCAATTGATAAAATAATTGGGTTGAAATTGTTCAAAAAAAGGAGCAATTGATGATGGGTTCGACAAATCCAACAATTCCCTATCCATAAAAATAAATTGATACTTTTCAGATAAAGAATCGCTAAGTTGTTGCAGCTCCCAACCTAATTGACCTTTTTTTCCTGTAACAATTACAACTGGTTTCATATATTACTATTTACCTGAACTGAATTCTTTTGGTTGCTTGGACCATTCTTCTTTAGGCAAAGATTTAAAATAATCATAGGTCTTTTTCAATCCTTCTGCACGGTCAATTTTTGGCTCCCAACCTAATAATTCCCTTGCTTTGGTAATATCTGGTTTTCTTTGTTTTGGATCATCCACAGGCAAAGCCTTGTAAATTATTTTTACGGACGATCCGGTCAATTTCAACACTTCTTCCGCAAAATCTTTCAAGGTAATTTCATTGGGGTTTCCTATGTTAACGGGCATGGTATAATCGCTCATTAATAAACGATAAATTCCTTCCACCAAATCATCTACATAACAAAAACTCCTAGTTTGACTTCCATCTCCAAAAACAGTGAGGTCTTCTCCTCTTAATGCCTGACCAATAAAAGCAGGCAATGCTCTACCATCATTGAGGCGCATTCGTGGGCCATAGGTATTGAATATGCGGATTATTCTAGTTTCAACACCATGAAAAGTATAATAAGCTCTTGTGATTGATTCCATGAATCTTTTAGCTTCGTCATATACTCCACGAGGTCCAACCGGATTTACATTACCCCAATATTCTTCTGTTTGAGGATGAACCATTGGATCTCCATACACTTCACTCGTAGATGCAACAAGCATTCTAGCATTTTTTGCTTTGGCTAAACCTAAACAATTGTGTGTACCCAATGCCCCCACTTTTAATGTTTGAATAGGAATTTTTAAGTAATCGATAGGACTAGCTGGCGAAGCAAAATGTAAAATATAATCTAACGCTCCGGGCACATGTATAAATTTGGATACATCGTGATGATAGAATTCAAAGTTTGAAAGTTTGAATAAATGTTCAATATTTCTTAGATCACCAGTAATTAGATTGTCCATTGCTATTACATGATACCCTTCATTAATAAAGCGATCACATAAATGAGAACCCAAAAATCCTGCAGCACCTGTAATGAGTATTCGTTTTTGAGACATAGTAATTTATTTTAAGGTCTTCCAACACTTTCGTAGTGATAACCCATATCTGTAATGAATTTTACTTCAAATAAATTTCGCCCATCAAAAATAGCTTTATGCTTCAAAGAAGCACCAATTTTTTCAAAATCGGGTGTTCTGAATTCACTCCATTCTGTTGCTATTACCAATGCATCAGCTCCTTCTAATGCTTCATATTGGCTGCTGGCATATTTTATTTTATCTCCAATAGTGGATTGAACATTTGGCATTGCTTCTGGATCAAATGCACTAACTGTAGCACCAGCTGCTAATAAAGCATCAATTAAATACAAAGCTGGAGCTTCTCTTATATCATCGGTATTTGGCTTGAATGCCAAACCCCATAATGCAAAATGCTTCCCTTTCAGATTTCCCTTGAAGTATTTATTAATCTTAGGCATTAAATGTAATTTCTGATTTTCATTTACTTCTTCTACTGCTTTCAATATTTTGAAATCATAATTCACTTCTTCTGAAGACATTATTAATGCTTGAACATCTTTAGGAAAACAACTTCCTCCATAACCTATACCAGGAAAAAGAAAGCGTTTACCAATTCTGTCATCACTGCCGATGCCCCTTCTTACCATATCCACATCTGCCCCTACTCTTTCACAAACTTGAGCAATTTCATTCATGAATGAAATTTTTGCAGCTAAAAAAGAGTTAGCAGCATACTTTGTTAATTCAGCTGATTTTTCATCCATGAAAATGACAGGATTTCCTTGACGAACAAAAGGAGCATATAAATCTAACATACATTTTTTTGCTCTGTCGGATCGAGTACCAACAACAACTCTATCGGGCTTCATAAAATCATCTACTGCAACGCCCTCACGTAAAAACTCTGGATTACTTACTACGTCAAATTCTCCTGAATAATTAACTGCAATTGCTTCATGTACTTTTGCTGCTGTTCCAACAGGAACAGTACTTTTATCTACAATTACTTTATAGTCTGTTAATAAATGTCCCAACTCTTTGGAAACGCCCAAAATATATTTTAAATCTGCTGCCCCACCTTCTCCTGGAGGAGTTGGTAATGCGAGGAAAATAATCTCTGCATCTTTTATTCCTTCTGCTAAATTAGTTGTAAATACCAATCTGCCTTCTTTTAAATTACGCAAAAATATTTTTTCTAATCCTGGCTCGTAAATAGTGATTTCTCCATTTGCTAATTTATTTACTTTGTTTTGATCGATATCTATACAGGTAACTTTATTGCCTGTTTCTGAAAAACAAGTTCCAGTAACGAGGCCTACATATCCTGTTCCTACTACTGCAATTTTCATTGATTATTTATTTAAAAAATTTAATACTTGTTGAGTGATGAACTGTAATTGATCTTGTTCCATTTCTGTATGAACAGGTAATGAAATTACGCAATCTGTAAGTTCATCTGTAATAGATAAATTAATTTGTGGCAAACCGAATGAAGCAAACATATCTTGCTTATGCCCAGGAACAGGATAATAAATCATAGATGGAATTTTATGTTGGGCAAGAAATTCGCTCAATGCATCTCTATTAGCATTTTTTATTTGCATTGTATATTGATGATATACATGCGTACTATAATCTGCAACAAAAGGAGTAATTATTTTAGCATGATTTAAAAACGCTGCATTATAATAAGCCGCAACTGATTGACGTGCTTGGTTGTATTGATCAAGCCGTTTCAATTTAATATTCAAAATTGCTGCTTGAATAGAATCCAATCTAGAATTGCATCCTACCACTTCATGATAATATCTTTTCTGTTGTCCATGATTGGCTATCATTTTCATTTTAGCTGCTAATGAATCATCATTGGTGAAAATTGCTCCTCCATCACCATAAGCCCCTAAATTTTTAGATGGATAAAAAGAGGTAGCTCCAATGGTTCCAATTGTTCCTGTTTTTTTCACCCTTCCATCCGAAAAAGTATAGTCACATCCTATTGCCTGCGCATTGTCTTCTATAACAAATAGGTTAAATTCTTTTGCAATTTTCATAATCTCCTCCATTGGAGCTGCATGCCCATATAAATGAACTGGCACAATAGCTTTTGTTTTTGCAGTTATTGCTTTTTTAACCGACGCTGGATCTATACAAAATGTTTTGGAATCTACTTCAACAAAAACAGGTGTTAACTTTAATAAAGCAACTACTTCTGTTGTTGCGATATAGGTAAATGAAGGAGTAATTACCTCATCACCAGGCTGAAGCCCCAATGCCATCATGGCTATTTGCAAAGCATCTGTTCCATTGGCACAAGGAATGGTATGTTTTACATTTAAATATTGGCAAAGACCTGCCGCAAAATCTTGAACAGGTTTACCATTGATATAAGCAGCAGTATCAAGCACATTATGAATGGCATTGTCTACTTCCTCTTTAATATGGAGGTATTGAGTTTTTGTGTCAACCATTTGAATTGGTCGCATAGAAATATTACTTTAGGTCTGCGAAATTAGTATAAAAAAGGTAGACAAAGAATATACACATAACTTTGTATTTCATGAAGCTGTTTTATCATTTTTTTATTCTGTTATATCCAATAGTAGCAAAATGTATTGCTCCTTTTAATAAAAAGGCTCAATTATGGCTTGAGGGCAGAAAAGACTGGCAGAAAACATATAGCTCTATATTTGAAAGAGAAAGAAGACCCGTAATTTGGATGCATTGTTCTTCTTTAGGAGAATTTGAACAAGGTTTTCCTTTATTGGAAGTACTAAAAACCAATTACCCTAATCACTTTTATTTAGTCAGTTTTTTTTCTCCTTCCGGATATACGGTTAGAAAGAATCATCCAATAGCTGATTTTGTGTGTTACTTGCCCATGGATAGCGCAAAAAATGCAAATGCTTTTTTAACAATAACCAAACCCAAAATAGCCATTTTTGTTAAATACGAATTTTGGTACCACTACTTAAATGTCTTGCATCAAAACAATATTCCTACGCTATTGGTTTCTGCAATTTTTAGAAAGGAGCAGTTATTTTTTAAATGGTATGGGCATTTTTATAAAAATCTTTTGCAATATTTTCATTCCCTATTTTTACAAGATCCCTTATCAAAAGAATTATTATCATCAATTGGATTTAAACATAATGTTTTCGTAACAGGTGATACCAGGTTTGATCGTGTACTAGCTATTGCAAAAACGCATAGTATTAATGATATAATTGTACAATTTTGTAACAATAAAAAAACAATTGTAGCCGGTAGTACCTGGAGCGAAGATGATAAATATTTACACCATTTCGCAATTGTAAATTCAACAATTCAATTTATTATTGCTCCTCATGAAATTAATCAGGAAAGACTTGATGAATGTCTACAATTTTATCCGAATGCCATTTTGTATTCCGACTATTCCAAATCACTTACAACAAATCATCCACTAAAAGAATATCAAACATTGATAATTGATAATATGGGTATGCTAAGTGCTTTGTATCGTTATGCAACAATTGCTTTTATTGGAGGAGGCTTTGTTGATGAAGGCGTACATAATACCTTGGAAGCAGCAGTATATGGCGTTCCGGTAGTATTTGGCCCTATATATGATAAGTATTTAGAGGCAGTAGAATTGGTTGATGAAGAAGGAGCTTTGAGTGTAACAGATTTGTTTGAACTAGAAAATATATTAACAAAAATATTGACTAATGAAAAATTAAGTACTGAAATTGGGAGCAATGCTAAAAAATATGTTTATTCAAAATCAGGTGCCACTGAAAAAATACTACTTACAATTCAAGAGAATCGTCTTTTAACCAACTGATCAAATAATTTTACCGTTTCATTCCCTTCTTCCCAACTTAACTTAACTTTCAATTCTCTTTGAATCCAATATTGGGCTTCCGGATAAATGTTGAAACTATTAATTGTTTTAATACTCCTTTCATACATGCTTTCATCTCCTCTAAATAAAACATGTGCAAAAAGATATTTATCATTAATACTAATGGCTTTTCTTAAATCACGAATAGGCGTTTCTTCTAATTTGGCTATAGTTTCTATTCGTTCTTCTTTTAAATGATCATTTAATTCAGGTATTGTATTAAATTGATACAATTCATTTATTGCGGTTAATTCTTTTGCAATATCTATTTTCAATTCCTGCTTTTTCAAATCCTGAGATTTTGATTGAAAAGCAAGTGTTGGAATTTCTATAGGAGCATCATAAACCCATTCAGATGGATTATATTCAGATTTGGTATCAATTGTGTCTACTGTTTCGATTGGATGTTCAGTTTTACTTATATTTCGAAAAGAGGGCATTACCACAGAAACAGTTCCGGCAATAGGTTGATCTATGTTTTTAAACTGAAGCTCGGCTAAAATTAGTTGTGCCGTAATGACTAATTTTTCAGAATCAGCTTCTTGATCAAACTGTTCTTTTAATTTATTAATTAAAGTGCCAACTCTTTCCATTGGAAGCAATACTTTTGGGGGAGGTAACTGTATGTGTTCGATTTAAAGTTACTAACGTTTAATTGATTAATTTATTTTGTTCCATGTTTATAGAACCAAATTTGTGGGGAGAAAGAAGAGGCTGGATTGAGGTCATTTGTGGAAGTATGTTTAGCGGAAAAACCGAAGAATTGATCCGTAGATTAAAGCGAGCAAAAATAGCTAATCTTAAAGTGGAAATTTTTAAACCAGCTATTGATGTCAGGTATGATGAAACTAAAGTTGTTAGCCACGATGCTAATGCAATACTATCTACCCCAATTGATAATTCACAAACCATTCTATTGATGGCACAGGACGTGGATGTTGTTGGAATTGATGAAGCCCAATTTTTTGATGCCGAAATAATGGATGTATGTGAAAAATTGGCATTAAAAGGGGTTCGTGTTATTGTTGCAGGATTAGATATGGATTATTTAGGAAAGCCATTCGGACAGATGCCCAACTTATTGGCCATTGCCGATTATATCACCAAACTACATGCAATTTGTATGAAATGCGGCAGTATTGCAAATATATCTTACCGAAAAA
Source organism: Sphingobacteriia bacterium (assembly GCA_031422175.1). Classification (GTDB taxonomy): domain Bacteria; phylum Bacteroidota; class Bacteroidia; order Chitinophagales; family Chitinophagaceae; genus Sediminibacterium. Next base: position 15,987 of record JANOQC010000172.1, read on the forward strand.
CAAGCCAAGAAGGGCAAGTTCTTTTAGGAGAAAAGGAAATTTACGAACCTCGTTGTAGAAAATGTGTCCATGAAAAATAAAGCCATTATTTTTTCTTTAATTAAGAAAGACTTGTTGCTTGAAACACGTCAGCAGTATAGCTTTTATGGTGTATTGCTATATATTGCTTCAACCACTTTTGTAGTTTACCTTTCTATGGGTCAACCAGAAGAAAAAGTTTGGAACGGGTTATTTTGGGTACTCCAATTATTTGTTTGTATTAATGCAGTTGCTAAAAGTTTTTTACAAGAAAGCAGGGGTAGAATGTTGTACTTCTATACTATAGCCAGTCCAACCAATTTTGTAATTGCAAAATTACTTTTCAATGCATTATTGATGATTGTAATGAATGTTTTAAGTTTGGCAGTTTTTACCTTGTTATTGGGTAACCCTATTTCGAAAATGGGGGAATTTTTACTAATTAGTTTATTGGGAGGAATTAGTTTGAGTTTAGTATTTACTTTTTTAGCAGCCATTGCAGCAAAAGCACAACAACAAGCAGCACTAATGGCTATCATGGGTTTCCCAATTATAATACCTCAATTATTGTTATTGATGAAAATCAGTTCTGCTGCCTTCTCTTCAGCCATTCAATTGGGTTGGTTACAAATGATTGGAATGCTTATTGGATTAGATTTAATGATAGTTGCATTGGCATATATACTATTCCCTTTTCTTTGGAAGGATTAGAATCGAAGGTGGCGAACGGTGAGCCCTTTATTGATTAATTGTTTCAATGAATCAATGCCAATTTTTAAATGCTTGTCTACAAAATCTGCTGTTATTTTTTTGTCGCT
>JANOQC010000173.1:0-1986 GCA_031422175.1 Sphingobacteriia bacterium
CTTGTAAAATAGGTGCCAACGAAAATCGAGTAATAGGTACTTTGAAACTATTGCCATGGTGAATTACTTCTATTTTTTCAGGCATTATATGGTAAAGTTCAATTAGATCCTTTTTGGTATTTTCAGAAACGGCTATAATTTTATTTGCTTTTGTAATATGCGCCTTTCTGGTATCAATAAGGCTTTGGAAAGCAGGTTCATATTTATGAAATTTTTCATCGATCAAATCATGAATGGTAATTATCATTGGTTTTCCCTGAGATCTTCCTAAAGATGATTTGTTGTAATAGGTTGGGTGAAAAACATCGAAATCTTTTTTTCCTACTTGGCATGAATCATAACAATTTGCAATAAAATTGGTAAAATCCTTTTTGCCTTTAAAATCAAGATTTTTCCAATAAGTAGAATGATCTTTCAACAACTGAAAATAACGATTATCTGAAAAAAGCAAATCGAGTTGAATATTTATTTCAACCTTACTTTCCATTCCTTTAATTAATTCATAAAAGTACCTGGAAATTCCTCCATATTGTTGCTTACAAAAGATTTGGTAATCGTATCGAATGGTCATACTCCGATCTTATTTATTAAATTGTTTTTTTTGGTTTATAATGCTACAAACGCTTTATCTTGCTTCCTAGAAAGCCGTTTATTATACATTATGGTTCCTGTCAATTTTAACCCATCGATTGCGCATCCTTTGTACTACATCCGAAAAGGGTTGTTTCGCAAAATTAGTTTATATGCCCCACAAATGAGCGGTAATTTACTCGATTTTGGTTGTGGGGAGAAGCCTTATAAATCTTTGTTTGCCAATGTATACAGCTACACAGGATTGGATTATGATAGTCAAGGGCATAATCATGCTAATGAAAGTGTTGATGTTTATTATGATGGTGTTACTATTCCTTTCGAGACCGCTCATTTTGATTCGATCTTTTCAAGTGAAGTTTTTGAACATGTATTTACACTTCCGCAAATACTTCCGGAATTAAATAGAGTGTTGAAAAATGGAGGCCGAATGTTGATTACCTGCCCATTCAGTTGGGAGGAACACGAAGTGCCAATTGACTATGCCAGATATACCCAATTTGCTTTGAAAGATATGCTCGAAAAAAATGGGTTTACCATTTTACAGGTTGATAAAAATGGACATTTTATGTCTGCCCTTCATCAATTATTTATATTGTACATCAATGATCATTGGGTACACCGAGTATACTTTTTTTCTAGATTTAATTTTTTTAAAAAAATAGTAAGACAAATAGTTGTTCCAGTTATGAATATCTTTTTTTCTATCGTTGAACCTATTTTACCCAAATCGGATCATTTTTATTTAAACACCATTATTGTTGCGGAAAAATGTTCATAAAGAAAATTCTCTATACAGTATGTTCAATTAATCATTTAGCTCATTGTAAAACAATGGCTGATTCATTTATTAAGTTTAATCCTAGCTATCAAGTAATTATTGGGTTGACTGATAAAATAAATAATCAATTTGATGTTGCTGACTTTGAACCATATACTATTTTAGAAGTATCTGATTTGTCGATTCCATCTTTTGCGGAAATGGCTGAAAAATATACTGTAATTGAATTGAATTGTTCCATGAAAGCCTTTTTAGGCAAACATATTCTTGTTCATTATAGCCCGGATTTATTGATCTATCTGGATTCCGATATTCAAGTGTTTCATTCATTTGAATCAATTGAAATTGCATTGGATGATCAAGATATTTTATTGACCCAACACATTAATAGCCATTATCCCATTGATTCTTTTTTGCCCAAGGAAAGAGATATGCTACGTTCCGGTATTTATAATGGTGGTTTTTTAGCATTTAAACCAGGTAAAAATGTAGTTGTTTTTTTTGATTGGTGGATGAATCATATGCAAAATGAATGTTATTATAATTTTGCAGAAGGTATGGGAGTAGATCAACTCTGGCTGAACTTGGTTCCTTCTTTTTTCGATCGAGTGTGC
>JANOQC010000174.1:0-35869 GCA_031422175.1 Sphingobacteriia bacterium
AAGACGATAATTAAAATGTACCAACGATTCAATTGTGTATTCTCCGTCTAGTTGTCTGCTAAAAATATCTACCATTTTCATACCAAAACCATTTTTTGATAATCCTACTTTTATACCAATTCCATTATCGCTAACATTTAATTGAATACGATTGGTTTGGGGATCCCGAAACAGCTCTACTGCAATTAATGGAGTAGCAATGTTTTTAAATGCATGTTTAAGCGAGTTGCTTACTAATTCTGAAACAATCATTCCGATGGATACCGCTGTTTTAGAATCTAAAATAATGTTTTCAACTTCTATTTTAAATTCAATCGGATGATCAACATTTATCGTTATCTCTTTTAAATGATCTATCAATTCAATAATATATGTTTTCATGGCTAAACCGGTTTTGCCTTGAAAATCATACAACATTTCATGTACAAGCGACATGGCGTTAATCCGCCTTGAAGTACTTAATAATGCTTCGGTGGTCTCTTTACCGAAATCCGGCCTCAATTGCATATCAATCATCGACAAAATAAATTGAAGATTGTTTTTTACCCTATGATTGATTTCTTGTATGAGCGCTTCTTTTTCTATAACTTGATGCCTTATAACTTCTTGGCTTTTTAATAAATCTTCTTTTTCTTCTAAAAGTTCTTTGGTTTTTTCTTTTACTTTTTCTGCTAATAATTTATTAAGTGATGCTTGTTTTTTTGATTTTCTATAAAAGTATAGGACGATTAAACCAATCAGAATAGACATAGCTATTATTCTAAAAAGCCAGGTATTGTACCAATAATTTCTAATTGTGATAAATATTGGATCTGAATAATAAAAACTATTGTTGTCTTTTGCAGATAAGACTACCTTGTAATTGCCAGGAAGAATTTCACTTATAATAAATTTACCCAATTCGCTTGCAGTGTAAAAGCTGGTGTCTTGACTGTCTGAAATTAATAGAATCTTTGTTGAAAGATTATTCTCTCTTCCCCAATAAATAACTGAATAATCAATTTCTAAATTATTTTTTGGCCATATGCTTAAAGAAGTTGTATTAGCAACCGGCTTGTTGTCTATTATTAAATCAGTAAATTTAAATACCGGCGAAGGTGCTTTTGAGTTTAAAAATACCGGATTGATAATTATTTTTTTATCTTTTAAAGACCAGCTAGGTAATCCATTCGAATCAATAAATGCACACTCAATATCTACAATAAATGGCCAGTTGGTTTGATTATAAATATGATGATCTTTTAGGGCCAACCCATCAAGCTTAAAAGATTCTATGCTATTATTGGTTGTAATCCAAAAAGTATTATAAGCATCAATTACTAGTGATTTTATTGTATTGGAACTGATACCCTCGGCGGTAGAAAATTTAAATACCTTGTTTTTGTTTAGTAATAATAAGCCATTTTCTTTTGTTGCTAAAAGGGTTGTTTTGCCGTCAACGTCAATCATTTCATTGATTCGATCATTAAATGATTCTTTACCAATAAAAAAAGTTTCAATAGACCTAAATTCATTCATGCGCTGAAACCCACGCAGAAATGTCCAGTATATATTTTTTCTATTATCAACAAATAGCTTCTCAACGTTATTAGCGCTTAATCCACTTTGTTTTGTATAGCGGTTAAAAACATTGTTGTCTTTTACAATCAAGCCAAAATTTACAGGGCAAAACCAAATCCGGTTTTGCCCATCTTTTTTAATTGACGATATAATGTTGTGGTCTGGATAAGCAGAATAAGTATGGAAAGTAAAATATTTTTCTCTAGCCAAAACCATACCCCAACCGTAGCTCCCCAACCAAAGACTACCATCATCATTTAAAATACCATCTAATCCATATCTAAACGGCTCCACTTTGTCTTTATATTTATAAATAAAAGATGTTGTAGTGTTGTTTTTCTGGTAAAGCAAACTGTTGCCATTTGTTACCAACCAGTTTCCACCATTTTTATCAGGCAATACTTTAATAATATTTCCTACAGCTGAGTCTGTGTATTTCTGTAAATAAAAAGCGTTCTCGTTTATTCTCGAAAAGCCTGACTGGGGATTACTTACCCATAAATTATGAAAACTGTCTTCAAATAAAAAATAGGGGAATCGATTAATCAATCCATTCTTTTCGTTGATGATTAGCATTCTCTTTTTGTCGAAATAACATAACGCCGAGCTATATGAAGCAAGCCATAGTCCACCTGGCGCTTTTTTAATATCAAATATTCGCTCGTTGAATTTTCCGGAGACAGAAAATTGAAGGGTATCCTTTTTTCCTAGTAAAAAAAAACCAGACAAAAAACCACCAGCCCAAACCCCATCTTCATCTTCATACAAAGATAAAATAGAATGTACGGCTATATTTTTTACAACTTTAAAAAGCAAGCGCAATTTATTTGCTTCAATAACATAAAGTCCATTAGCCGTTGTTCCCAAAAAAATGGTTCCAGTTTTATCAACAAGTGCAGATGTTATATTGTCAAATTCAATACCACACCTTTTATCATAAATCTGAATGGTGTTTTCAACCAGCTTGATTGCGCCGTTTCTTTTACTGGAGATCCAAATAGCATTGTTTCTATCTTGCTGAACACGAAAGCAAGGTATGGCAGAGAACTCAATCTCATTGCTTTTAATAGAAAAAATAGAATCATGTTTAATATAATAAACACCGCTATCAGATGCAAGCCATAATCTATTTTGATAATCATAAAGCAACGAGGTGTTGGCCATTTCGGGAACCTGACTTTTTGAATTGTATAAATAATAGTTGTATCCATCGTATTTATATAATCCGCTTTCAGAAGCAATCCAGATATTATGTTCACTATCTTCTGTAAAAGAATTGGTAAAGCCTCCTGGAAAATCGTGTTGCTTATCGGTATATGAAATGTTGAATTCGGCATTGTCTCTGGTAAGTAAAGGCCTCGCCTTTATTTTTTCCGGCTTGCCTAATTTTTTGCCAGTAATAACTATATTTTGATTAACAGGTATGGTAGCTCCATTGTGAATTAGAATAGATGCGGGGTCTATTTTATTCTGAAATATTTTAGCTTCAACGCCGATGGAATTATTTTGTGTAATTGGTAATACCGTTTTGGCTACTTTAAGTATTTCAGGATTTTTTTGGGTAGCTGATTTCTCCCAATGTGCATCGCCCATTAAAGTTGGTTGAATTATCTGGGCGTTTGCCAGAGAATACATACTCAACAGAGATAATATAAATAAAAAAATGCGCATTGAAATAACAATATAACATTTTCAAATCCACTTTTTTAAAAACAGAAAAAATACTTTGTTTACTCCCACTTTAAATGCAGTTCACCCCTATTTTAATGTAACTCACAACAAACTCGATTAGAAATAATTCAAATGTAGAATTGTTTAATATTTTAAAGTAGAAATCCACACCCATTATTAAATGGTTGCATTAATATTCTTATGAATTACCACCAGTATAAAAAATATACAGGAAGTAATTTTTATAATATTAATGTTTACTTATGAGAACAATTTCTACACTCAAAACAACAGTTGATTTTTCCTCTTTTGCGGTTGCCTTTGGCAATTTTGGTTTCAAGTATTTTAACCATAAGAGGCTAATTCTGTTTTTAATAAGTTTAAGTATTGGATTTAGTAGTACTTGGGCACAACCCACCATCACGAGTTTCACACCATTAAGTGGAGTAGTGGGTTCTACAGTAACCATTAATGGCACTAATTTCAATACAACACCTGCCAACAATATCGTGTTCTTTGGGGCAACCAAAGCAACGGTGAGTGCATCTTCAGCAACGAGTGTAACAGTATCGGTTCCAACAGGAGCTACTTACACGCCGATTACAGTATTAAATACAGGAACTGGTTTAGCGGCAAATAGCTTAAGTAATTTTACACCTACATTTAGCCCAGTAAAAACGACTATCACAACTGCTGATTTTGCAGCTAGTGTAGATTTTACAACTGCAAATGGCCCAGTTCAAGTTGCTATTGGTGATATAGATGGAGATGGCAAATCCGATTTGGTGACGGCGGATTATGGTTCTGCTTTGGTCTCAGTGCATCGTAACATATCTAATAGTGGCAGCATTGGTAGTGGTAGTTTTCAACCCAAAATAAGTTTTGCGGGAGGAAGCGGTGTAAGGGGCGTTGCGATAGGCGATATAAATGGAGATGGCAAGCCAGATTTGGCGGTGTCGAATATTTGGTCACATGATGTGTCGATATTTCGTAACACTTCTACCATTGGCAATATTAGTTTTGTCCGACTTGATATTTCATTAGGAGCTGGCGCTTATAAAATTGCGATAGTTGATATTGATGGAGATGGAAAACCTGATTTGGTGACGGCAAATACTGATTCTTATAATGTATCGGTATCTCGTAACACATTTACTACTAGCGGCGGAGCTGCTAGTTTTGCTGCTCAAGTAAGTTTTCCAACAGGATCAGGCCAAAATTTTTCAGTGGCGATAGGCGATTTGGACGGAGATGGAAAGCCTGATTTGGTGACGACTACTAGAACTGTAGATGTTATATCAATATTACACAATACCTCTAGCAGCGGTAGCATTAGTTTTGCTACTAAAATAGAGTTTCCAACCGGAAGTGATCCTCGATCAGTTGCAATAGGCGATTTGGATGGAGATGGCAAGCCCGATTTGGCGGTGGCGCACAATTCAGCCCTGGTGTCAGTGTATCAAAATACATCTACCAGTGGTAGCATAGGTAGTGGTAATTTTGCTAATAGAGTAGATTTCTCAACAGTAACAGCTTCTTTTTTTGTGACCATTGGTGATTTAGATGGAGATGGCAAGCCCGATTTGGCGCTTGCGAGAAATTCCGCTAACAGGGTATCAGTAATGCGCAATACAACCACAAGTGGAAGCTTTAACACTGGTAGTTTTGCAACACCTGTTGATTTTATTACACCGGGAGGAAGCACTGGTGATCCTTATTCAGTTGCGATAGGCGATTTAGATGGAGATAGCAGGCCCGAATTGGTGGTATCGAATCAAGGTTTAGCTAAAGTGTCGGTATTTCGCAATATACTCCCACCACCTACTCCTCCTACAATCACTTTATTTACCCCTATAAGTGCTAAACCTGGCGACGTTGTAACCATTAATGGCACTAATTTCAATACAACCCCTACCAACAATATCGTATTTTTTGGTGCTACTAAAGCAACTGTTTCAGCATCTACAGCAACGAGTATAACGGTTACTGTACCAGTTGGCGCAACTTACGCGCCGATTACACTATTAAATACAGGAACTGGTTTAGCGGCCTTCAGCTTAAGTAGTTTCACCCCCACATTTAGCCCAGCTAAAACGACTATCACAACTGATGATTTTGCAGCTAAAGTAGATATTACAACGGGGACTACCCCTTATTCAGTAGGTATAGGTGATCTGGATGGAGATGGCAAGGCTGATTTGGTGGTAGCAAATTTCAATTCAAATACCGTTTCGATACATCGTAATATCTCAACCAGTGGAAGTATTGGTTCAGGTAGTTTTGCCACAAAAGTAGATTTTGCAACAGGATCAAACCCATATTCAGTTGCGATAGGAGATATAGATGGAGATGGCAAGGTTGATATAGTGATAGCTAATGTTGTTTCAAGTACAGTTTCAGTATTACGCAATACCTCTACAAGCGGCACCATAAGTTTTGCCACCAAGCAAGATTTTACAACGGGAACTAATCCTTATTCAGTTGCCATACGCGATTTGGATGGAGACGGTAAGTCCGATTTAGCGGTAGCGAATCAAAGTTCACAAACGGTTTCGGTATTACGTAACACCTCTACCATCGGCAGCATTGGTTTTGCTACTAAAATAGATTTTGGAACAGGATATGGTCCTTGGTCAGTTGCAATAGGCGATATAGATGGAGACGGCAAGCCTGATTTGGCGGTGGCGAATGATTACTTCAGTACAGTTTCAATATTGCGCAATACCTCTACTATTGGCAGCATTAATTTTGATACTAAAGTAGATTTTCCAACGGGAGGTAGACCTTGGTCAGTAGCGATAGGCGATATAGATGGAGATGGCAAGCTCGATTTGGCGGTACAAGGTCTTATTTCAGGTATAGTATCTGTTTATCGTAACACTTCAAGCATCGGCAGCATTGGTTTTGCTACTAAAGTAGATTTTGCAACGGGAGCACAACCTACAGCAGTTGCTATGGGGGATGTAAACGGAGACGGCAAGCTCGATATGGTGGTGGCGAACGAAAATCAACTCACGGTGTCTGTGTTTCGCAACACTTCTACAAGTGGCAGTATTAATGCTGGTAGTTTTGCAGCGGGAGTAGAATTTGCAGCGGGAGGTAATCCTAATACAATATCGATAGGTGATTTAGATGGAGATGGTATGCCAGATTTGGTGGTTGCAAATCCAAATTCAAATAGTTTTTCTGTACTACGCAATGTAGTTCCTTCTCCTCCAACCATTTCAATCAATGGGACCCCTACTTCCTTTGCTGCCTGCACTGGAACTGCTTCAGCAGCTCAATCTATTTCTGTTTCTGGTAATAGTCTTACTAGTAATCTTACTATTACAGCACCAACAGGTTTTGAAATATCTTTAACCAGTGGTGGAACTTATAGTAATTCATTGAATATAACTCCGTCTGCGGGAACAGTTGCAAGTACTTCTGTTTTTGTAAGAATGAGTAACACTGCAACCGGAATTCCTACGGGAAATATTTCAGTTGCTTCAACAGGCGGTCCTACACAAAATATTGCTGTTGGTGGAACAATCAATCCTTTACCAACGTCCACCATCACAACTAGCGGACCAACTACATTTTGTGCAGGTGGTTCTGTAAATTTGAGTGCAACAGGCAATGCATTAACATTAGGTGGAGGAAGGTATGTAAGTGTTCCACATAGCTCATTAAATAGCTTAGGATCGGGAACAACATACACTATCGAAGCCTGGATAAAAGTTGCCGATGGTGCAAATAATACCATTGTTGATAAGGGTAATTATAACTTTTTGTTCATGACCCACCCGAATGAACAGACGGGTTTAGGTTTATATAATAGAAGTTTTGGCTGGATATATTCAGCCGGAGTTGTTCCAGTAAATCAGTGGGTACATGTTGCAGTTACTTATGCAAACCGTACAGTTAAGTTTTATCAAAATAGTATACTTCAAGGAACCTACACCGCCAGCACAAATAGTACTGGCGACAATGGACCTTTAAATATTGGAAGACAAGATCCAACAGGTTGTCAGTGCAATATTTTTGATGGTTCAATGGACGAATTAAGAATGTGGAATGTGGTAAAAAGCCAAGCAGAATTATTAGCAAGCATGAATGCAACAATCCCTAGTAACAGCAGTGGATTGGTTGCTTATTACAAATTTGATGAAGGAACAGGAAGTAGTATTACAGACGCCACTTCGAATTTGAATAATGGTAGTATGATTGGCACACCAATTTGGCAAGTTCCTTCTACATCACCACTTAATGGTTCAAATTCAAGCTACCTTTGGTCTCCTGGTGGAGCAACCACTCAATCTATCACAGCCAATACTTCTGGTAATTATACCTTAACTGTTACCAACCAAAATGGTTGTTCTGCAACATCAGCAGCAACAACTGTTACAGTTAATCCACTACCAACAATTAGTGCAATTACAGGTACTACTTCTATTTGTTCAGGTGCATCAACAAACTTAACTGCTACTTCTGCGGCAGTGTCGCCAATATTTAAGTGGTATAGTGCATTAACTGGTGGCACTTTATTGTTTACAGGGGCAACATTTACAACACCTAATTTGGTTAATAACACAACCTATTATGTAGAAGTTAGTAATGCGAACGCTTGTGCCTCTGCAGCAAGAACAGCTGTTTCAGTTGCAGTTACCAATATCAATAATCAAACCGTTTCATTATCATCCTCACCAATTTGTGGAAGTGGCGTGGCAACCGTTTCGTTGGCCAGCTCACAAGCAGGTATTAATTACACACTTCGTAATAATGCTAATAATGTTATTGTAGCGGGTCCAATTCAAGGTAATGGCGGTCCACTTAATTTTAATACAGGAACAATATCTTCTACAACAACTTATAATGTTTTAGCACAAACTGCTGGTACAGGTGCTATTACTTTTAATGGTAGCAATCAATATGTAAAAGCACCTTTAAACGGGTCTCAACTATCTAGTTTCACTATTGAAATGTGGGTTAATCCAAATACTGGTGCCAATAGTGGCATTTTTCAATGGGCTAATGGAGTAGGCACAGGAGTACCTTATGTATATTGGTATTATAGTGGCGCAACACTTTCTATGTACATTAATGGAAACTACTATATCGCAACAAATGTTCCAACAGGTGCATGGAGCCATATAGCCCTTACATTCAATGGATCATTATGGTCTTTGTATAAGAATGGCGCATTGCAAGCTACTTATGCAGGCGGAAGCAATAAGTCTAGCTATCCTCCAGATGATTTATATTTTGGTAATGGTTATCATGGTTATTATAATGGAAGTATCGATGATGCTAGAATTTGGAGTGTAGTAAGAACTCAAGCGGAAATACAAGGAGCAATGAGTGCTTGCCTTACTGGATCAGAAAATGGATTATTGGCTAATTACAAGTTTGATGATGGTGCTGGCTTAACTGCAGTAGACTCAAAAGGCGGTATTAATGGCACACTCACTAATATGAGTGCATCAACAGCATGGGTTGCTGGAAATATCAATTGTGGATCTCAAGCTAGCTGTAGTTTACAAATGAGTAATACAGTTACTGCTACCATTAATCCTTTGCCAACCGCAACAATCAGTGGCAATACTACTATTTGTCAAAATGCAACTTCGCCAAATATTACATTTACAGGTGCCAATGCAACTGCACCTTACACATTCACCTATACCATTAACGGTGGTGCACCACAAACAGTAACCTCAGTTGGAAATATTGCTACAGTATCTGTTCCAAGCGGAGCAACTGGTACCTTTACTTATGCATTGGTTTCAGTAAAAGAGGCAAGTTCAACACAATGTTCAAATACTGCTGCTGGTTCTGCTGTTTTAACAGTGAATAGTGCTCCAGTATTCAGTGTTAGCTCAGGTAATCAAACTGCTACTAATTCAACAGGATTGAATAGTGCAATTGTTTCCTACAATGCAACTGTAACAGCTTCTCCTTATGCAACATTATCTTATACATTTAGTGGAGCAACAACAGGTAGTGGAACCGGAACTGGTTCTGGTCAAATATTTAATATTGGTGTAACCAATGTTGTAATTACTGCTACCAATACTTGTGGATCAGTAACTAACTCGTTCACTGTTCTAGTAAATGACATAATACCACCAAGTATTAATACTGTAACAAATATTTCAACAAACGCAACAAGTGCAAACGGAGCAGTTGTAAATTATACTGCACCAATTGGAACAGATAATGTTGGAGGAGCAACAACAGTTCAAACAGCAGGATTCCCAAGTGGTTCAATATTCCCTCTTGGGACAACTACCAATACATTTGTTGTAACAGATGGAGCAGGCTTAACAGCAACATCTTCGTTTACAGTAACTATTACAGGAATTGCTCCAGTACTTGCAACCCCTGCAAACATTAGTGTAAACAACGCACCTGGCGTATGTGGTGCAAATGTTACATACACAGCAACTCAATCAACTGTAGGTATTCCTGCTTCAACAATTACCTATTCAATTGAACCTGGTAGTTTGTTTGCTGTAGGCACTACAACAGTTACTGTAACTGCAACCAATGCGGTGGGTAGTTCTAGTAAAACCTTCACAGTAACAATGGTCGATAATACCAATCCGGTATTATCTGCGGCACCAGCAAATGTTACGGTGGAGTGTGATGCGGTACCAGCAGCAGCGGTATTAACAGCAACAGATAATTGCAGTGCAGTAGTTACGATGACAGAGACAAGAACTGCTGGCATCAATGCAAACAACTATACTTTAACAAGGGTATGGACAGCAACTGATCCGAGCAATAATAGTGTAAGTGCTACACAAGTGATTACAGTAAGAGACAGTAAAGCACCGAGCATCACTGCAGTTGCTAATCAAACATTCTGTGCCAACATATCTGGTAATACATATACTATACCATCAATTTCTGCAACAGATAATTGCAGTGGAGTAACCATCGGGTACAGTATAACCGGAGCTACTACTAGAACAGGTTTGGGAGCCAATGCGAGCGGTATATTTAATATTGGAACATCAATGATTACTTATACAGTAACTGATGCAAGCGGAAACAGCAGTACCAGCGTAACATTGGTGAAAATTAATCCACTACCTGTTGCAACCATTACAACTAGCTCGGCTGATGCGTTCTGTAACAAGCTTGATTTAACTGCTAACAGTGCATCAAGGTATGAGTGGATCTACAATAACTCACCTGCAGCATCTGCACAGACCTATAGCTTAGGTATCACCAGTATGGAAGGAGTTTACTCTTTATTTATTACTGATGCCAATGGTTGTAGAAATGCAACAGCTGCAACGTATAATTACCAGAAACAAAATGTAATAAGTAATTATACCATACTTGCATATAAGAAAGTAGAGTTAGGTAAATACAATAAAGTAACATCGGGTAGCGTAGGAGTGATGACAATAAGCGGTAAAGCGGAGTTTGAGAAATACAGTTCTGTAAATGGATCAGGATCATTTGTAAAAGCACCAAAGATTGAAAAAGATGGATCAAGTGTAAACATTACTACATCAATATTGGGTGTAGCAACAGTAACACTTCCAGCGATGCAATACAATATGGCAATTACAAGGTATCTACCAAACTTAAATACTGTTCAGAACTCAACTGTAACACTTAACGGAAACTACAATAACTTAACAATCAAAAAAGGAACAACTGCAACATTATCAGGAAATACTTTTGGAACGATTAAAGTAGAAGATGGGGCAAGTATTCGCTTTACTCAATCATTACTATTTATCGATAACTTATCAGTTGATAAGGGAATGAAGAATGCAAAAGGTTCTTATGTAAGATTTGCACCTAACACTACAGTAAGAGTTAGTACAAGAGTAAGTATTGGAAGTAGAGTAACGTTAAATGAAGAGCGCTACAAAGTGACTTTCTACATGGGCGATTTAAGATGTGATGATGAGAAGTTCAAAGTGTATGGCAACGACATCAACATTACCGCGAACATCATTATGCCAAATGGTAAGTTGAAAGTACAGTCTAATGAATCAAATGATGACAGAGACAATTGCGATCACCGAGTTCATGCTTTAAGAGATTGCCGTCATAGGAATCATGATCATAATGATTGTGATCACCGTGGGCATGATGAGCGTGCATGCGGAGATAATATTATCATGACAGGTTTATTTATTGCAGAGGAGGTAGAAAGCAAAGGCAACACTGTAATATGGAGAAATTTTGATTGCAGTGCATCTAGTGTAACTACTAATAGTTCAAATAGTAGTATGGCCTTCGATAAGTTTGATAAGTTAGAAACTGCCGAATCAGAAGAATTGACAGTAACTGTGATGCCAAATCCATCTACTACTTACTTTACAATTAAGTTGTCTAGTAAGAGTACATCTCCTGTGAACATCAAAGTGATGGATGCCAGTGGCAGAGCAATAGAATCTAAACCGAAGGTAGCAACGAACAGCACGATACAGTTAGGCTTTGATTATGCAAGCGGTACTTACTTTATGGAGTTGATACAAAACAACAGACGCAAAGTGGTACAGTTAATCAAAGGAAGAGGATAATCGCCAGTAGTAGAAATAGTCCGTACACTCAGAACCCCAGCAGCAATGTTGGGGTTCTTTTATGCAATAAACACCAATATTAAAGTAGCAAATGCCGCTAGTCAACAATATGAAATTGGTATAGGATTGTATTTAAAAAAGAAGAAGTAGGTTCATGCAAATAGCAAATCTTCGCTTCTATTGGAATGCCTTTAAAATTATTATGGTCAACATAAAATCGTCGCTGCTTAAAAATTAAAGTAACACGATTGGTTTTAAGTTCTTAATCTGTTTCTCTTTAATTTTTAAAAGGCTCCTCTTTTTATATTGACCATTTATTTGTTAAGTACTACACCAAAGGGGGAAAAGAATTTCATTTGAGCTTGAGTAAATGAATTCATACAAATAGATAAATTGGAGCCTTTTAAAAAATTGATGAGCAATACATTTTAGGTTATCTGTATTACGCTTGATCAATTTTTTAAGCAGCGAAGATTTGCTATTTGGATGAACCCTTTGCTTTAATTTTTAAGCAGCGAAGATTTGCTATTTGAATGAAAAAAACGCTAACCAAATATTCAGTTAGCGTTTTAAATTTATTATTGCGATTGTATTAATCGAATATTTATCTATTCATACTTGCCAAAAACTCTTCGTTGTCTTTGGTACCGCGCATTCTGCGGAGTAATTCGTTCATTGCTTCTTCCGGATTCATATCGTTTAAGAAGAGGCGTAAAATATTCATCCGACCTAATACTTCTTTATCTAATAATAAATCATCTCTACGTGTAGAAGAACCTACTAAGTCGATTGCAGGGAATATTCTCTTGTTGGATAATTTTCTTTCAAGTTGTAATTCCATGTTACCAGTACCTTTGAACTCTTCGAAGATCACTTCATCCATTTTACTTCCCGTATCAATTAAAGCAGTTGCTAAAATAGTTAATGATCCACCGTTTTCAATTTTTCGCGCAGCACCAAAAAATTGTTTTGGTTTTAATAATGCATTGGCTTCAACACCACCACTCAATACTTTACCACTACTTGGTGCAACGGTATTGTGTGCTCGTGCTAAACGAGTAATAGAATCTAATAAGATCACTACATCGTGTCCGCACTCTACTAAGCGTTTTGCTTTTTGCAATGCAATGCTCGAAACCTTAACGTGTTTTTCTGCAGGCTCATCAAATGTTGATGCAATTACTTCAGCATTAACACTGCGTTCCATATCGGTAACCTCTTCCGGACGCTCATCAATCAATACCACCATCAAGTAACACTCAGGATGATTGGCAGCAATGGCATTGGCCACTTCTTTCAATAACATTGTTTTACCTGTCTTTGGTTGAGCCACAATCAATCCACGTTGACCTTTACCAATTGGCGTAAATAAATCTATAATTCTAGTGCTGTAATTATTGGCAGTAGTAAATAAATTTAGTTTTTGATTAGGGAATAATGGAGTAAGATAATCGAATGGAACACGATCGCGCACTTCATCGGGTCTTTTGCCATTGATATTGTCTACTTTAAGTAAAGCAAAATATTTTTCTCCTTCTTTGGGAGGTCTAACAGCACCTTTAACAGTATCGCCCGTTTTTAATCCAAATAGTTTTATTTGAGAAGGCGATACATATACGTCATCTGGCGAAGAGAGATAATTGTAATCGGAAGAACGCAAGAAACCATATCCATCGGGCATCATTTCCAACACGCCTTCTCCAGGAATTACTCCTTCAAATTCAATATTAAATACTGGCTCTTTTCTTTGTGGTTGATGACGCGGACGCTCGAGCATATTTGTTTCAGGAGCCTGAGATCCGTCCGCATTGTTTTCGCTGGCTTCTAAAGATTGAATTATAGCAGAAGCAATTTTTTCGGTTGAATCGGGTGCGTTATCACCACCGTCGGTTGATGCTGATTTTGTTGAATCTGCCGCTTCGTTTTTGCCTTTAGCAGGTGGCGGCCCTTTTTTTATAATCGCTTTTTTAATTGGCCTAGATGAAGTTGGTGCAGCCACAACTACTGCAGTGTCAACTGTTTGTGTAGGTGCTTCTTGCATTACTTCGGCCTCTTCAGTTATATTGGCTGTTTTTACATTCACTGCTTTTTTAGGTTTTGCAGCAGTAGCTCCTTTTTTCTTCGGATCGTCTTTAACTACACTGGCTTTAACCGCCTGGCTGTCGAGGATCTTATAAATCAATCCTTGTTTATCGAGCTTTTTTGCTCCGGTAATTTTTTGCTGCTCCGCAATGTCAAGCAGCTCGGGCATTAACATGTCGTTTAATTGCAAGATGTCGTACATATAATAATATCAATTTGGGGGAAATACAATTTATCTAAATGGTTGTTCCGATCTAAGGAATAATAAACTCAGTTCGGGTTATATTTTTGATTGATGTTGGAAAGAGAGTATCTGATTTACTTGGGGTAATCGGTCAATTCAGTATGTTTTCCATTGCAATGTTACAGCAGTTTTGGTAAAATCCAAATTTTTTTGCCATTTTTTAGGCCGAAAGGCAGCATAAAAGGGCTAAAAGGCATTGTTTGGTTATCTTCGTACCATGTTTAACGATAGAATTAAAATAAAAACCTTGTTGGCTGCAGGTAAGCCTGGTGAACAAGTAATAGTAATGGGTTGGGTGCGTACATTTCGCAATAACCAGTTTATAGCATTGAACGATGGCAGTACTAATAATAATCTACAAGTAGTAGTTTCTTTAGGATTAATTGACGACGAAACACTTAAGCGTTTAACTACAGGAGCTTCTATTAAAGTGATAGGTGAAGTAGTTGAGTCTGTAGGCAAAGGACAAAGGATTGAAGTAAAAGCCGCCACTTTAGAAATTTTGGGTGATAGCGATGCGGAGAAATATCCACTTCAACCTAAAAAACATAGCTTAGAATTTTTAAGAGAGAAAGCACATTTGCGTTTTAGAACCAACACATTTGGAGCAATTTTTAGAGTAAGACATTCTTTGGCATTTGCGGTGCATCAATTTTTTAATGATAAAGGATTTGTGTATTTGCATACACCGATTATTACAGCAAGTGATGCAGAAGGTGCAGGTGAAATGTTTAGGGTTACCACATTACCAATGGATGGAACAGCTCAAAAAGATGCGGCTGGTAATATTGATTACAACGAAGATTTTTTTGGAAAGAGTACCAACCTAACGGTGAGTGGTCAATTAGAAGGAGAGTTAGGTGCTATGGCATTTTCAGAGATTTATACTTTTGGGCCAACCTTCCGTGCGGAGAATTCAAATACCACTCGTCACTTAGCAGAGTTCTGGATGATTGAGCCAGAGATGGCGTTTCATGATATTGAAGACAATATGAATTTGGCGGAAGAGTTTATTCAGTATTTGATTAAGTATGCAATGGAGCATAATAAAGAAGATCTTGAATTTTTAGATCAACGATTAGCTGAAGAAGAAAAACAAAAACCACAAAATGAGCGCGCAGAAATGGGATTATTGGAGAAGTTGAATTTTTTATTGAACAATCAATTTGAACGCATCACTTATACCGAAGCCATTGCAATTTTATTAGACTCACCACATTATAAAAAGAAAAAATTCAAATACGATGTGAGTTGGGGTATTGATATGCAGAGTGAACACGAAAGATATTTGGTAGAAAAACATTTTAAAAAACCCGTGATTGTTACAGGTTATCCTGCGAAAATAAAAGCCTTTTATATGCGCATGAACGATGGTTGCGAGCCAGGTAAAGAAACAGTTGCAGCGATGGATATTTTAGCGCCAGGTATTGGTGAGATTGTTGGCGGAAGTCAGCGTGAAGAAAGATTGGAAAAATTAGAAGCACGCATGAATGAAATGCATATTCCTTTGGAAGAAATGAGCTGGTATTTAGATACCCGCCGTTTTGGTACAGTGCCGCATGCTGGCTTTGGGCTTGGTTTTGAGCGGATGGTGCAGTTTGTAACTGGTATGACCAATATCCGTGACGTGATTGCTTTTGCAAGAACGCCGAAGAATTGTGAATTTTAATGGCCCCCTACATGTTGGGAATGGCATAAAAGCTCGGTTTAATATAGGAAAAGGTATTATTTTGTGGATAATTTCTGAATTTAGCGCTCCACCCTTATATTTGCACTCCCGAAAGGGAAATCTTTCTTTGGCGACCTCGCTGAGAAAGCAGAAAAATCGACTAAGGTGCGGTAGCTCAGTTGGTAGAGCAAAGGACTGAAAATCCTTGTGTCGCCGGTTCGAAACCGGCCCACACCACATAAAGGCTTGATAATCAACGAATTACGTTGAATATCAGGCCTTTTTATATTTCCGGAAAAGCATATATGTGCATATAAATGCACCCTATTTGCGACAATTCGGCGACATTTTTTTTGGCCTTGTATTTTAAGATTTCTAAGCATTCAAATGCTGCGTTTAGCAGCATAGCTATTGGCGCTCTTAAACCAATTTTGAAAACTTAAACCAAAAATTATGTTACAGTTTACCAACAACAATTTTAAAGAACTTTCGGTCTTATACGGATATAGCTTTACAGTTTTAGAGGAAAACAACCTCTATGACAACTCAAAACCTAGAACAGTTCAAGTTTACAGATGAGTTTAAAGAAAAGCTCATTTTACTGGTGGTATACCACAACCACTGTCCAAAATCATTGGTAAAGAAGTACGGATTGCCCAATTCATATATCTTGACAAATTGGGTTAGGATCTACAAAAAAGCTCTTGAAAAAGGTGCAGTAACTTTGCCACCCATGCAATCTCAAAAAAGAAAAGATGCCGCAGCATTAAAACAGCGAATCAAACAGCTGGAGAAGTCCCTAGATAAGGCCAACGTGATGATTTATGGTTTAAATTCTATGATCGACTATGCGGAGAAAGAATTAAAAGTTCCATTGCGAAAAAAGCATGGCACCAAACAGTAATGCTTATTATTGAAAAGCATATTACAAAAATGGGTATCGGGCCACTTTGTAAATTGTTTGGTAAATCCCGCCAAGCGTTTTATGTTAGAAAACACTATTCTTCTTTAAAAGAGCAAGAAGAAATAGTTGTTTTAGAACTAGTTGCACAAGTCAGAAGAGAACTACCTGGATTAGGTGGACATAAGCTGTACAAATGTATTTATCAACCCTTACGAACCAATGATATTAAAATGGGGCGAGACAAACTGTTTACACTTCTAAGAAACCATAAGTTACTCATTGAAAGGAAACGAAGGAATCCTAAGACAACCCAGTCTCATCATTGGTTTAGGCGATATCCAAATCTGATAAAAGATATTGAATTAATCAAGCCTGAACAAATCTGGGTAGCCGATATAACTTACATCAGCATAGGGTATGACTTTAATTATTTATCGATAATCACAGACGCTTATTCTAAACAAATAATGGGCTTTTGTTTACATCCATACCTGACTAATGATGGATGTATTGAAGCTTTGAATATGGCATTAAAAAATAGACAAACTACAAATTTATTAATACATCATTCTGATCGCGGAGTACAGTACTGTAGCTTTGATTATGTAGATATTTTGAGAGAAAATAAGATATCTATAAGTATGACAAATGACGGTGAAGGATATGAAAATCAAATCGCAGAAAGAGTGAATGGAATATTAAAAACAGAGTTTAAACTACACCAAGTATTTAAATCCAGAACAGATGCAATATTAGCTGTGAAAACAAGCATCAATGCATATAATAATCTGCGACCGCATATGAGTTGTGGTTATATGACACCAGCAGTAGCTCATATAACAAATGAACCACTTATTAAAAAATGGCGGAATAGCAGAAAAAGGAATCTAAAATTAAAAGAACAAACTGCTTTCCATCAGCACAAAGAGATAAACTTACCTTTATAAAAAATAACTTATATTAGATTAATTATCATTTAAAAAAGTACTCAAAAAACTGTAAAGTAAAACCCGTACGATACCAACTGTAAAGTAAAACCCGTACGATACCAACTGTAAAGTAAAACCCGTACGATACCAAATGTAAGGTTTTATCAGGACAAGACAACCTAAAAATAAATTGGTTTCAACTTTTAGTTTTCAAAATTTAATGAAAGGTAAAATGTATATTAATGTATCTATGAGGTTTGTTGAAAAATTTGATATGTATAGTGGCAATCAAATTGCAACAGAAGCAGGCATTGGCAAAAGAGGAATTGTTTATGGAGGAATTAATCCTTTAAATAATCAACCACGATTTTATGCAAAGAATTTTGATTGGGGTAATTTAGGAGGATTCACCACATTTGATTTCAATACAGGGTATAAAATCAATAATAATTATAGTATTGGTTTAGGAGTTAGCAATTTATTTAATACAACACAAAGAGAATTTGTAGGATCGCCTTCTATTGGCAGATTAATTTCTTTAGAAATAAAGTCGCACTTTTCTAAACTTAAATAAAACTAAAAAACCTAAGTGGATTTTAACTGCAGACAACATTGGTATTGCTGCAAGTAGGGCCGGATTGCTGTATAAAATATCTCACCTGCAGCAATACCTGCTCGTTGGGCGCAAGTTTAAAGCACTTCATTGCCCTAAACAGATATTTTAGTACTTTTAGAAAAAGAATAAAATGATTATTGAAAGAACATCCGATGAAGTAGTGTTTCGCCTACCTTCTTCGACTAAACTAGAAGATTTGCAACAAATTGCAGACCTATTTGCATTTAAGGAAATCTCCCGTAAATCTAAAGCAAGTCAAAAAGATGTTGATGACTTAGTTAAAAAAATCAAGAAAGGTCGCTGGGCGAAAACAAAACGAAAAATAGGACTATGAGAGTGGTGGTTGATACAAATATTGCGTTCAGCGCAATTCTCAATACAAATAGCAAGATTTCCAAAATAATTTTACAGCCAAAAACTAAATTGAATTTTTATTCAACAGATCAACTTATGACAGAATTGGCAGAGCATTGGAATAAACTAAAGAAACTTTCAAAATATTCGGAAATTGATCTTCACAAAGCTGTTAATCTAATAACATCCAGAATAAATTTCATTAACGTTGAGTTAATTCCAAAATCTCTGTTTTTAAAATCTGAGAAGTTAACAAACCACATTGATATTGACGATACTGAATTTGTTGCTTTGACAGAACATATAAGGGGCAAACTATGGACAGGTGATAAAGAATTAGTAAAAGGCCTCCGAAAACAACATTGGGATAAACTCATTTCGACAGAAGAACTCCTCAAACAAATCAGGCGTACGTAAAAAACCTTCGCTCATTGGGTTAACCAAAATGGGGACGGACGGAAGCTGTGTTTAGTGATCAATGAAATTGTTTTAATGAAGCTAAAAAAGTGGTAATTTTATTTAAGAATATAAACTTAAAGATAACATGAGACAGGTAACGGTATATACTACTGATAAGGAATATAACCACTTTGTAGAACTGGCTAGAAACTTGCATTACGTTAAAAAAATTGAAATGGATAAAGAGCCGGCTAAAGAAAATGTTTTGGATAATATCAAGGCTGGGTTAACAGAAATGCAACTTTTTAAGAAGGGGAAACTTAAAACCACATCCGCTAAAGATTTTTTGAATGAGTTATAGAATCGAACTTTCTTCCAACTTTAAAAAGGAAGCTAAAAGACTCACAAAAAAATATCCTTCTCTTAAAACAGAACTGGCTGTGCTGTTTACTGAACTAGAAGAAAACCCTACTATTGGGACACCGCTTGGAAACGATATTTACAAAATCCGTTTAGCAATAGCATCAAAAAACAAGGGTAAGTCTGGTGGTGCTAGGGTTTTGTCTTTTGTAAAAGTTACACCAACCACTGTTCTACTTTTTTCTATTTACAGCAAAGGAGAAATCGATAATCTATCTGATAAAGAAATTAAAGAACTGATAAAAGACTATTTATAAAAGTTGTTATTTAACATTCCCAAAATACTTCCGCTGATAAGTTTCTCCCAGCATTTTTTAGAAAATCCGATTCGGTTTCTTGATTTCTCAATTGCAGTGAAACAATCAACTCCCTTAAAAATCACGCCAAGTTTTACGCCAAGTTTTTTGATAATCTGTGATAATCAATGGACACTTTAAATAGATCTATTTAGAATTGATAACCAATATCACTGTAAGACAACTACTGGAAAGTTAATGATTCCACTCATAATCAGGGCCCCGATTATCATCAGGGCTAATGTCATGCTTTCAGTTTTCTTCTTACTACATGTGTCTTATCTAATCGAGTGGTTGTTAAATCTACGGTTTGTGATATTAAAAACGTCACTGCTTCAAGTCTTTTTATTATTGGTTGAGATAGCCAATAATTCAAATCATTCATTTTTTCGTCTAAAGATTTAAGTGGTGCTTTATGTAAAACCGGGGCAATACTCATAATTAGAATTGACCATGAAGTTACTTAAAATAAGGCGTTTTTTGTTCTAAATTTCATGACAGCTTCTTTGCATGATTTTAAATAGAAAACCTCATAATCAGGGCCCCGATTATCATCGGGGCTAGAACATGCCCGGGTGGGCCCACATAAGTTGACCTCAAAAAAAACCACTTACATAATAAAATGTAAGTGATTTTTTATTACTTCCAATTCTATCCATAGCATAAAAAAGTTCAACTGAAAATAACAGCCTTCCCAAGATAGTAAGCATTAGTACAGATACCATTAAAGGGAATTATAAAGAAATAAGAATCTTTTACGACAAATTAAACAGGGTCATTACCATCTTACATACAAACTGTACAATTAAAAACCCTGCCATACAAAAACCTACAATTGATACTATTAAAACACAATTTTTTTGGCTATCCCTATTCCAATAATCCAAGTATCGTAAGCTTTCCATTTTATATCATAACTTAATGTTCCAAAAACCTCCCATTCTTTGCGCATTTCTGCTGCATATTCAATCCCAAAACGGTTCAAGAAGAAGTTCTCTTCTTTTGCAAATTCAGCACCAGCACCAAATAAAAAATTCCAATGTTCGCTTGCTTTATACATCCCCATTAATGCAGGGGCAATTGGTGAGCTTCTTTCAATAACTGTACCTCCACCTAAATGTTTTTCTACTTTAAATGTTTCAATAATAATATCGGTTTGTAATCCAACCGACCATTTAGGCTTAAATTGAAACATATAATCGATGCCAATAGATGGCAATATCAATGATTTTTTTTTGCCTGTGGCGTCTCTACCCTCAAACACATGAGCATGACCCAAAACAAAGCTCAATGAACTTTTAGGTTCAAATTTTTTTGAGCTTTCTTTTTTTTCAGCATCTTTATTTTCTTGTGCATTTATATTATTAAAAGCTACTAAAAGTGTAAAGAAGGATAAAATAAAATTCCTCATTATTGTTGAATTTTATTTAGGAAAAAGAAACACAACAACTGCTCTCCAACCCCAATCGGCTTTAGAGCCTACATTGGGTGCCGCAATATTAAATCTAGGTCCAATAGAAAATTGTGTTTTCTGTTTGCCTAAACTAGTTACTGCACTAATAGTAGGGTTGAACCATACAGTAGAAGAATTTGATTTCCAATTCTGAGTAAATTCAAAATTACCACCTATACCTGCACCAGATTTCCAGTTGTAGTTAAAAAATGGTTGTATAAATAACTGGCTAATATCGGCTCTGTTTTTATCGCCGGAAACAGACCAAATTTGATTAGCCAATCCACCAATGGTGATGCCGCCAATTTGTTTTAAAAGAATTGCTGTTGGTCCAATTCCAAATTTTTTACCTGTTAAAAAATCATTGGTTCCTATGGGTAAAAGTAGAACTGTACCTAAGCCCCAAGTAACGCCATTTTTTGAATTTGAAGGACTAAAGAATGCACTAACAAGCGCATCCGCTAAGCCATTTTCTTTATTGCCCAAACCAGTTACATTATATTGAGTAACAACAGGTAAAACCATTCGTGTAATAAAATTCAATTGCTTATTAATTTTAAATGGAATTACTGGTTGAATATTCATTGTATTCCTTGATCCTTTTAAAGTTCCAATACCATAATCTGTATTATTTTGAAATGGAAGACTTATTAAGTTGGCTATAGGGTTAGCTAATTTTTTAGCTAAATCAGCTGCTGATTCCTGCGCATTTAGCAAAGAATAACTAAAAAATAAAATGACTGAAACAAGCTTTGTAATGTATTTTTTCATTAGAATTTATTATTGTTAATATCTTTCAAATATAGTTTAAAAATTCATTGAAGGGCCTACTCCTCCCCATATAACTGATTAAACAACATTTTATAAGTACTATGTGTTTGGGCTCGGAAAGTAATTTCTGGTCCATACACCAATAATTTACCCTTACCCATTTTGGCTGAAAAAGCAGCAACCCCATCCTGTAAATAAGATTGTCCGAAAGCCCAACCACTTCTCAACGTTTTTTCTGATGCAAACCATGCTAAAGGAGTGATATCTCCATTTGCAATTGCATCTGGCATTAAATTAAACACAGGACTTGCACTAAAATATACATCTGTTGTATTTTTCATTCCCCAGTTGGCTTTATGTTGAGAATTCACTGCTACCTGCATAACCGATCCTGGTATATAGAATTTTTCTCCTGGTAATGGTCGTTCTTTTCCATTAACCATTTCAACCAATGCATTCCGAACGGGTAATTTAAAATGATACGCTAAATTGGCACTACTTCCAATTGTCACAATGGTTCCACCGGCTTCAACAAATTCTTTTAATGCGGGAATAGATTTTGCCGGGGTAATTCTACCAACACTTGAACGATATTCTTCGGGTATGTCGGTTTCATTAGGCTCTCTTCCTTCAAATCCACCCCCGCCAGCACCAGGGGTTTCAGTTCGGAAGGCAGGAATTGCTCCACCTACAAATAAAATCACATCATATTTATTTTTTAAGGCCCCAGCATCAATTTCTTTTGCATACACAACCGTAAAAGGAAAATGATATTGTTCAAATATCCATCTTGTCCAACCGGATGGCATTGACCCTCCATAGGAATCCCATAAAGCAATTCTCTTTGCTTTCAATTTTAGGGAAGATGCTGTGTTTTGCTGATTTGCAGAAGTAATTTTTACTCCATGCTGCATAGATGCTTTCTCCAGAATAGAAATTACAGCTTCACTTGATGCAACAAAAAATTGATCGCTTGTTTTTTCTACTGCTATTCCAGCTTTTAATAAATCATTTAATAAAACATAGCTTGAATTGTCTTTGGTTGAAAAATTATATCCTTTTGCATTTTCCGATTTCATAAAACCGCCAACAAGTTTCTCTTCTACACCATAAGGCAATGTTTGAAAAGGACCATCAAAGGGTTCTAAAATTCTATCAAATTCTAAACCCATTGTATATGCAGGTGTCCAACCTGCTGCATCATACGGACGCACTGGTGGTCCGCCAGGATACTGAAAATCGTTTGGATGATCTTGTGGATCAAACATATCAATCACATGTGGTCGGAAAGCTTGATTGGTTTTTACAATATATGATCCGGCTAAATATTTTTTATTGCTTACTGTAAAATCTGCTGTGGCTTTCTCTACTCGAATTCCACTCTTAAGTAAAATATTTACGAAATTAACAGCAGTAGTAGTTTGATCAATTGAAATAATATATCCTCTTGGATCGCGTGATTGCGGATTTTTATATACTTTATCAAAAATGGCTAAAGCAATAGTATCGTTTCTTTCGGCTCTAGGGTCGTTTTTTATTAGTTCATTTACTATTTCAACTTTACTAGGGGATTTTGTCCAATAATCTTTACTTCCGGCCTCAATAGAATTTTTACCCATTGTATAAATATTCATCAACAATTCATCCTTGTGTCTAGAAGCATAATTAAGTACCGCATAGTTAAGTGATACAGAATAATTGATTGAGTTTTTAAAATACCATTTTTGTGGTTCAATCGGAAATGGGTTGCCACTATTCGGTATCAATCTTGATGGCACAAAAGGAATTTTCATTGGTGTTGGATTGCCAATCATCTCCGTTAATAATCCTATAATATTATGATAGTAAGCAGTTGTTCTTAATCCTCCATTCCACCAAGTGGAATATACAGAGCCACTCTTCATGGTATAGCCTGGTTTATTTTCAGCATTTAACCTACTACTCATTACTGCACCTAATTGATCTATACCTGTAATCAATAAAGGATCATACACATAATTAAATGGATCTCTGTAAGGAGGGCCAGCTACAACCGTTCCTGCTGGACCTGTCTGGTGATGATTGTATAAAATTTGAGGCATCCATTCAACATATTGTTGCAAACTCATGTTCTTCGACTCACTCATATTGGTCATATAAAAATCGCGGTTATTATCATGACCAATATATTTCTGATACAAGCGAGGTAAGTTGGCAGTACTTCTTTTTAAGGTGTCTGAATTGCGCATGTACCAACTAGATTGCAATTCTTGACCATCCGGATTGGCATGTACAAAAAGTATGATCGTTGATTTTAATATTCGCTTTGTTTCTTCATCATCACGAGAAATGATTTGATATAAAGATTCTATCCATTGATGAATACCCAATACTTCATTGGCATGTAATCCTCCATCAATCCAAACAACCGCTTTGCCTTCTGCTGCTAATGACTTAGCTTCTGCATCAGCAATGCCTTCTGCTCTTGCCATTCTTTGTGAGATAGACTTATACTTTTCTAATTTAGATAAGTTAGCAGGATCTGAAACAATCACCATGTATTGTTCACGACCTTCTTCGGTTTTGCCAATAACCTGCAACTTCATTTTATTGGAAGCTGCTGCTAATTTTTTTAAATAGGCTTCTGTTTGAGTAAAAGTGGCTAGGTGATAATTATCACCAATAGAAAATCCAAAATGAGATTTTGGTGTAGGTACATTTTGAGCTTCTACAAAAAGTGTACTTGTAAATAAACAAATAAAGAGTGAGGCAATCCTTAGCATAGTATTTAGTTTTGGATAACCTAAATTAACTGAACTAAAGCATATAATGCACTTTTATTAAACTTTTATCCGATCAGCTTGGATCGTTTTTTATAATCTGCATCGGCAGCGTATATAAATAAGCAAGACTCCCCTTGAATGGTATGAATAATTTGTTTAACTAAATTAGTAGGAACTGCCGGACAGCCTTGACTTCTTCCTAAATAGCCCATTTGAGCAATGGCATTGTTACTTACATATTTAGCACCATGTAATACAATGGCTCTTTGAGCTGCTTTATCGTTAATTCCATTTTCTATACCCGTTAAAGTTAGAGATGTACCATGCTTACCTTGATAGGTATTACCGGTTATATAAAAGCCTAAACTACTTTTATTAGATTGATTTTTATTAGAGAAGTTTTTTGCAAATAAAGTACCAGAGTTTTTACCATGAGCTACCAAAGTTTGTAATACCATTTCAGCAGCTTCCATATCAATGATATACAATCGTTCTTCGCTGCTAGGCTTGCTAAAATCTGCAATGGTTAAATAACGTTGATTAGTGAGTTTACCTTGTTCTTTTAATTTTTGATAGCCCTTTATTGCAAGGGTTATTGCTTGATCATTGATATTTAATTTTGAAGCAAGTACAACAGCATTGATTGCATCATCATTCAATACAATATTAGATCGAGTTTCATATGAAGTAATAACAAAAGAAAAAACTGTTATAAAAACCAAAGCCAATTTTTTTATCATGCGATAAATTTTAATGGCTGCAAAGGTACAAAAGCTAATTGGGCGCATTGCGCTTTCCCTAAATTATTGGCTAGATTTTTAGTTAAAAATAAGGGGATGAAATATATAAGAAAATACCATGTATAAGTTATTCAATTAATGGTATGTTGATGTATAAATTTAGCTTTTAACCATTTACTGAATTGTGTTTCAATCAACTGATTTGTTAAAAAGCTGTATAAAATCAGTATTACAATACTACAAACAAGTATTACAATTTGAATAAATACTGTAGGTGGGAGTTCAAATATTTGAAATAGAAAATGTGGTACAATGGTAATTACTAAAATCTGATTTAAATAAATAGAATAAGAAAGTCTTCCTAAAAAGACAAATGGTTTTAATGTTAATATGCTGGTTAAAATACCATCTGATTGTACAATCAATAAAATAGATATTGCAAACAACAATGGTATAATAGCCAAAGCCATCATTTGATGCGTATAGCCCGATTGCTGATGTAGAAAATACAATGATGCAATAATCAATGGTGGGGCAGCCATTGAGATATTCGGCTTCCACTTCAATTTATTATTGGTAAAATTCCAAACAAAATATCCAAGAATAAATGAAATAATACCTCTAACATATCCAAAATCATCTGTAAAATTAAATTGTCCATTTATTGCACAAAATGAAATAGCAGCAATTAATACAAAAACAAATAGTTGATTTCTATTCCATTTATGTTGAAAAGAAAAATATACTACACAGCCAAAAAAAATATAAATAATAAATTCAGCAGAAATAGACCAGGATGGAAAATTCATACCCATATTTCCAACGTTGGTGCTGTATAGTGAATTAAATACAGTAGATGAATTTAAAAAAGTCATGGTATCTAAATAGGCAAATAATAATGTTGAAACCGATTCTTGAGTACCTAATAAATACGGAAAGAAAATATTAAAAGTTAATTGAAAAATAAGGTACACTGTAGTTGTGTAATACAACAAAGGTAAAAGTCGAATCAATCGTTTTTTAAAATAGCTGCTTAAATCAGATTTAGTTTTAATTCCCGAATACTTGCGTGCAATGATATACCCAGATAAAACAAAAAAGAAGTCAACAAAAAAATTTGCTTCTCTAATTAAAAAATTTTGATAGAACCAATCAGGCAGAAATGCTTGATCAAAATGATGCAATACTACCATGATGCTGAAAATGCCCCTTAAGCTATCCAATTTTTCAATTCTCATGGTGGTATTTTAAAAGCATTAAAATTCATAACTCAACCCTGCAACAAATCCAAAGTCTGACCTTGCACCTCCGGTTGTGGGTGATTTGCTATCATAATTACTATAGAAATTTAAGTTCAATGAAAAGTCGCTAATCAACTCCCAGTTTAAATTAATATCTCCATCATACCTTATTCGCCCTCTTTGATTTATACTAACATAAAGGGTTTGAGTTGTTCCAATTGATATATTGGGATTACTAAAAGAAAAGAAATTGTATTTTCCTTGAGCAACCCACTCTTGGTTATTCGTAGAATTGGATTTTAAATCTTGTTCTTGGTTGATGGTAAAACCGCTTATAACAAGCCCCTGGCTGTGCTTGGTTAATAAAAACTTATGTCCAATAGCTAGACCTTGTTGCCATCTTTTATTTAGACCTAATTCTACGTTTCTTTGATAATTTAACAAAGCAACACCAAAAAAAGATTTACTGAAATAATAATTATACTTAAAGTTAAGATTTGCTCTTTCAATGACAGATGTAATGCTATCTGTTGTAAAAATCATATTTCCGCCTAATTCTATTTCGGATTTTTCATTGTGGTAAAAAACAGCTCCGTCTGCATTAAACCTACCAATTCTACTCGACTTGGTATAAGTATATCCTGCCCCAATATTCCCATTTATTTTAGTTGACCATTTAGTACCAAACTTAAACATCGATGCAATATCTTCAATGGCAATTTCTTTGCTATCATAATTCGTTTTCGCAATAATTTTTCCGCGGTTAACAGAAGACTCAATAAAACCCGGAATCACCTCTCTTTTTATGGTTTCAATCCTAAAATAATGTTTACTCGCTTGTATAGTACTTACTTTATCATACTTCACTTTTACAATTCCTACTCCATCGCCATCAAATTCAATTCTACCCAATTTGATGCTGATTAATTCTCCAATCAACATCGATTTATTGGTAAAAAACAATGTGTCTTTAGATTGGGCATGTGTTTGGAATGTTGAAACCATTACAACTATCAATAAAAAAAATTGCTTCCTTGATGATTTAAAACACATGTTGATTACAATATTAAACAAAAAAAGAGGAGCATTGATTGCTCCCCTTTAATATTTTAATTGAATTATTGATAGATTATTTTCCCAATTTAAAAGCCAATCCACCACCTAAACCAAACTGTAAAACAGAAGAATACGATTGTAAACCAACGCCAACACCACCTGTGCCAAAATAAGCTCCTCCGCCAAAACCCTGTGTTGCAGATAATAATTGCATTTGTAGTTTGATGGCTACTTTAGGAGAGGCCCAAATATTAGCACCACCTCTAAATCCCCATGCAAATTTGGTTATACTACTAGAACCACCCGGATCTGAATTTTTAATACTCGCAATGGCCATACCTAACATTGGTCCAATATAAGGCTCTACTTTTGGATTAGCTCCAAAATAGCGATTAATCCCAAGCATTATATAATTCATACCAATACCAAAATCTTTGTTTTTAGGCAAGCCCGCTCCACCTAAATAGGTCATTGGTGCTTTGGTGTCTTGGCGCATATACAACAATTCAACACCAGTTCCTCTGTTAATTTTGGTTTCAACACCAACTCCCCATTGAAAAGCACCTTTAATTGTACCTCTATAGTAATTATTGACATCATAATAAGAATCAATTGCATCGTCAAAAACATATCCCGCATAACCATTTAGGCGGATATCTGGCTTTTTTTGTGCTGTAATGGTTCCAATAAATAGAATTGTTGAAAAAAGGAAGACGATAGATTTTTTCATTTAGCTTATTTTAGTGCAACAAATATATTTAAAATCACTCAAATGATATTTAAAACAAAAACTTCTTTATTACTTTTATTTTGTTTTTTACTGATTTCTTTACAAATAATAGCACAAACCAAATTGCCCAGCAATTTTAATATGCTTATAGGTACCTATACCAACACCGGAAAAAGTGAAGGAATATATTATTACAATTTTGATCTACAAAAAGGTACTGCCGCTTTGATAAATAAACAATCTATTGAAGATCCATCGTTTCTAACTACTGGATTTAATAACCAGTTTGTTTATTCAGTGAATGAATTAGGCAATAAATTGGGGGGTATCACTGCATTGAAGTTGGATAAAAGTTCTGGCGAAATGAGCAAGATAAACAGTGCATTTTCTCAAGGCGATCACCCATGTCATGTTACCATCGACAGTAAGAATAGATATGTAATTGTATCCAATTATACTGGAGGAAATTTCAAAGCCATACAAATTCAAAAAGATGGAAGTTTAGATACTACTAATACACAAATAATTCAACATAGCGGAAAAAGTATTAACAAAAGTCGGCAGGAAAAGCCACATGTACATTCTGCCATTTTTAGCCCTGATGAAGATTACTTACTTATTCAAGATTTAGGAACAGACCAAATTTCTGTTTACGATATTAACTTATCAAAGAGCAATACGCCTATTTCTGTGAAACCAAATTCAGTATTCAATACAGTACCAGGTAGTGGGCCAAGACACCTTACATTTCATACTAAAAAATCAATTGCTTATTCTGTTCAAGAATTAAATGGCACTGTTAATGTAATGAAATTTAAAAACGGAAAATTGTTTTTATTACAAGAAATCAGTATGACCAACCCAAATGAAACACGTAAAAATGGTGCTGCAGATATCCACATTTCTCCTGATGGAAAATACTTATACGCATCTAATAGAGGAGAATTTAATGAGCTGGTTATTTTCAGAATTATTGCTGATGGTACGCTAAGTTATGTAGCAACTCAATCTACTTTAGGAAAAGGGCCAAGAAATTTTAGCATAGATCCCACTGGTAATTTTTTATTAGCTGCAAATCAAAACTCTGATGAAATTGTCATTTTTAAAAGAGACCAAAACTCCGGTTTACTTACAGATACAAAAAATAGAATTAAAGTAGGTGCTCCTGTTTGTATCAAATTTATTTCGAACTAAATTATCTTCTTTTTTGCCATCTATTTCCTCCATTTCTGCCGCCACCATGGGCTCTTGGCGCATACATTGGCCCTTCACCAAAAGCTTGAGGAATAGGTATTTTGTCTACTTGCTTACCTAATAATTCTTCTATAGCTGCAAATTTTCTTTGCTCTGCTTCGCTGATAAATGTAATAGCAGTTCCTTGGCTTTCTGCACGAGCCGTTCGTCCTATTCGGTGTATATAATCCTCTCCATCATTAGGCACATCAAAGTTGATCACTAATTCAATTTCTTCAATGTCAATTCCTCTGCTTAGAATATCTGTTGCAACCAATATTTTTAATTTCTTATTTCTGTAATCTTGCATTACCTGCTCTCGTTTGTCTTGCAATAAATCTGAATGTATTTCTTCGATGGAGAATTTTGCACGCTTTAATTCTGCAGTTAATTGTTTTACATTTTGTTTTTTAGAACAAAAAATAATTACTCTTGTATAATCTTTACTATTTAATACAAATTTGATCAGAGGAATTTTTTGTTGCTCATACACCACATATGCTTGCTGTACAATTTGTTCAGGAGGTTTGGATACAGCAATATTTATTTCAACAGGATCTTTCAATAATTTACGAGCCAAATCTCGCATCTTAGGTGGCATGGTAGCCGAGAACAATAAATTTTGTCGTTGCTTTGGTAAAAAAGAAATGATTTTCATTATATCATCATTAAATCCCATGTCGAGCATGCGATCTGCTTCATCAAGCACTAAATAGTTCACCTCTTTCATTTTAACATAGCCCATATTTAAATGAGCAATCATTCTTCCAGGAGTACAAACCACCATATCTACTCCACTACTTAACGCTTTCTTTTCTGTAACGAAAGAATTTCCATCTCCTCCTCCATATACAGCTATACAACTGATATCTGTAAAGTACCCAAGCCCTTCCATTGTTTCTGCAATCTGAATAGCTAACTCTCTTGTTGGTACAATTATTAATGCATTGATTTGGTGTGCGGCGTGATGACTGGTAAGCATTTTGTGAATTATCGGCAATAAAAAAGCGGCCGTTTTACCAGTACCTGTTTGTGCAGAAGCAATAATATCTTTTCCGGCTAAAATAGGTTGTATAACTTGGGCTTGAACAGGGGTAGCTGTTTCATATCCCATCGCATCTATGCCTTCTAATAATTTTTCGTCTAACCCGAGTTCTCTAAAATTCAAAATATATATTTCATTGATTATGCGATGATCAAGATAAATTTTCCAATTCTTTTAATAAAATGTGTTTTACTTCTTCAAAATTTTTACTAAATAATTTCAAAGCTACTGGAATGGTTTCTAATTGATTTTGTTGTTTGGAAGAAGTTTCCATGCTATGTGCTAACTGATACATATCTGCTACTTTAATAACAGATAAGGAGGATTTTGCATAATGTGCAGACTTATATAATGCAGTCCAATCTTGAGCTGCAAGGTTTTCCTCCATTTGACGTATTGTGTCAGGCATACTTTCTAAAAACATATTAATAATGGTGCCCTTATACTCATTATCACCTTCGGCCAATTCGTTCAACATATTCATATCTACAACGGGCGCGAGAATGGTTGTAGCTGGTATTTCATTTTTTACATCGGGATTACTATGAAAAATTTCATCAAGGGTTTTATATAAGGCCTCTAATCCAAATGGTTTTGCAAGACAGCCATTCATGCCCACTCTAGTGAATTTATCTCCTTCAGTTCTACTACTCCAACCGGTCATAGCAATAATTGGTATGGTTTTATTGATATCCTTTCTGATGATTTGAGTTGCTTCAAAACCGTCCATTTCAGGCATATTAATATCCATTAAAATGAGGTCGTAATCTCCTTTTCTTAGTAATTCAATAGCTTCTAACCCATTTCCAGCAATATCAAATGAAACGCCAGTAGGTTTTAATGAATGCGTAATCAACTTCTGGTTGACGAAATCATCTTCAGCTATCAAAATCCTTTTCCCTTGTAAAAAATCCGTGTTCATCAATCCTTTTTTTATCAATCTCGAACCATAAATATAAATTATCTGCCGTTTACACCCGAATTTATTCATTCAAAAAGCCAAAAGAATGGATTTTGACTAATTTTTAACCACTTTAATGCAGCCAATTCTACTATTTTTGCCGTCTGCAACTGAAATAATCTTGCAAACAACCGAAAATGAAAAAATTCTTGTTATTAATTACGGTTCTGACTGGTATGGCTGCTTCGGCTCAAACTTCGGAAACTAAGAAAATTACAGTGCCCAATCGTACCAAAGATCATTTTATGATTCAATATGGTGCTGATGCATGGTCTGGTAGGCCAGATAGTGTTAGAACTGGTGGATTTAGCAGGCATTTCAATTTTTATGTAATGTTTGATAAGCCTCTTAAGATCAATCCAAAAATGAGCGTAGGTTTTGGTGTTGGTATAGGAAGCAGCAATATGTTTTTTAACAATACCAACGTAGATGTTAAATATGTAGGGCAGCAATTGCCCTTTACAATAGCAGACAGTATCAATCATTTTGATAAGTTTAAGGTTACAACTATGCATTTAGAATTGCCTGTTGAGCTTCGCTTTTTTTCTAACCCAAACAATATGAATAAGTCGTGGAAATTTGCAATTGGGGCAAAAGTAGGAACCTTATTAAAGGCATATTCTAAAGGCAAGAACTTTGTAAATCGAAATGGCCAATCCTTATATGGAACTACATTTATAGAGAAAGAGCAAAGTAAGAAATTCTTTAACGGTACCTCTTTAGCGGTAACAGGAAGAGTTGGCTATGGTATAGTTGGCTTGCAAGGCAGTTACAATATTTTAGGTGTGTTAAGAGATGGTTCTGGCGCTACTATGAACCGTTTTAGTATTGGAATATCTATCAGTGGATTATAAAAATAGCTAGCATTGATTGAGAAAAAACAACTGATTGCCCAAGAAGAAAAAGCCGTGTTGATTGGGGTAATATTGAAAGAGCAGACAAACGAGCAGGCCACTGAATACCTGGATGAATTGGCATTTTTATCTGAAACGGCTGGAGCAATTGCAGTAAAAAGATTTACGCAAAAATTGGCACATCCCGATAGTAGAACTTTTGTTGGAAAAGGAAAACTAGAAGAAATAAAAAATTACGTAAATGGAAAGAATATTCACTTAGTGATTTTTGATGATGAATTAACCGGATCACAAATTGCTAATATAGAAAAGGAATTGAATGTTAAGACTATTGATCGAAGTGATTTGATTCTTGATATTTTCGCAAGAAGAGCCAGAACGGCTCAATCAAAAGTACAGGTTGAATTAGCTCAATACCAATATTTATTACCGCGTTTAAAAGGAATGTGGAAGCACTTGGAAAGACAGGGAGGTGGTATTGGAACAAGAGGACCCGGCGAAACCGAAATTGAAACAGACAGAAGAATTGTAAAAGATAAAATTTCTTTATTACGCAAGAGATTAGGCGAGATCGACAAACAAGCATTTACACAGCGAAAAGAAAGAGGTGAGATGATCAGAGTAGCATTAGTGGGTTACACTAATGTGGGTAAAAGCACGCTGATGACCGTTTTGAGCAAGAGTGAAGTATTTGTAGAAAATAAATTATTTGCTACCCTCGATACTACAACACGAAAAGTAGTTTTTGAAAACACGCCATTTTTATTAAGTGATACGGTTGGATTCATTCGCAAATTACCGCATCATTTAGTAGAAAGTTTTAAGAGTACTTTAGATGAAGTAAGAGAAGCAGATATTTTATTGCATGTAGTTGATATTTCTCATCCACAATACGAAGACCAGATTGGAGTGGTGAATAAAACGTTACAAGAATTAAAAGCATTTGAGAAACCCATACTCCTCATTTTTAATAAAATGGATGTGTATGAAGAAAAGACTTTTGATGAATGGCTAGAAGATTCCGTAAAGCAAGAGCTACTGCAAGACTTAAAAGATAAGTGGGATAATGTAACCAATAATAATTGCGTGTTTGTTTCTGCTACTGAAAGAAATAATTTAGATGCATTGCGTGATTTAATTTTAGAAAGGGTAAGAGAAATGTACAAAGTGCGCTATCCATATAAAACCATGCTTTATTAATTTGAACATTGGCCTAATTTGATTCTCTAATCGCATATTGTTTGACTTTTTATGGAGAAAAAAATCAACTGGGTAAAGATTGCCGATTCTGCCACTGAAATTATTTGGCAAAAAAATCAAATGAGTATTATTGAAGTGGAAGGTAAAAAAATCACAATCGTAGACTTTAAGGGTACTATTTATGGAATTGCCCACAAGTGTCCGCATGCTAGTGGTATTATGGCTGATGGCTTTATTGATGGGCTTGGAAATGTGGTCTGCCCTTTACATCGTTATCGATTTTCATTGGAAAATGGACGAAATACCAGTGGTGAGGGGTATTATTTAAAGACTTATCCCGTTCAATACAACCAAAATGGGGTTTTTATAGGCTTTGAAGCCAATCGTTTTTTTAATTTTTAGTGTATTTTTTTTGTAAGAAACTCTAAACCCCTATTTTTGCAACCCCAATGGGGAAATTCCTCCTTAGCTCAGTTGGTTAGAGCATCTGACTGTTAATCAGAGGGTCTCTGGTTCAAGTCCAGAAGGGGGAGCTTCACTGGACAAGCCATCAGAAATGATGGCTTTTTCTTTGTCTATCAGCGAGTTTGGGTAGCTGCATCTTTCCCCTTTTTTAATGCTATATTTATTTCAAATTAGCATTAAAATGAAATAATCAACATTACTTTTATTTCTTTTGATTCCTTTAATAACCTTTTCACAAAAGGCAGATTATACCGAAAGTTCTTATTTAATAGAAGGGCCAAAGGCACCTAATACTCATTACATAGGTGAAGCGTGGTTAAATAGCTTACTTCAAGGGGATGCCGAATTGAATTTCAATATTACTAAAGCAACGTTTAGAAAAAACTCCCCCATTGATTGGCATAAACATTCTACACCACTAGTACTTATAGTTGAGGATGGGAAAGGTTATTATCAAGAAAGAGGGAAGGATGCCATCATTATAAAAAAAGGAGATGTTATAAGATGTGCTAGAGATACCGAGTACTGGCACACAGCCAGTAAGGAAAACCTGATAACTTATTTAGCTTTATATGATGGTTCAAAACCAACTATTTGGACAGAGCAATTAACTCAAGAATACTATGACAGCATTGCTAAGAAGTTGAGTGCTGAAAAGAAATAAGTTTGACCCTTTTGTTTCCTGATAGTAACATACTCAATCATTGAATTATAGCTGCATCTTTCGTCTGTAAGGGGAGCTTAAAAATCAAGCAGTTATGAACGAAAGTTGATAGCTGCTTTTTTATTTGCACCGGGATTTCACCAGAACGGAAATCTAAATCCGCTACTTCGCCAAGCTGCAAACCTTTGTAAGAAAGACCAAAACATCTCTATAAAAGCGCTAATTTTAAAATTCTTATATTTGATTTATGAAAACCCTAACTCTTAACCTTCCAGATAGCTTAGATCTAAACAATTCAGATCTTTCTATGCTTATAGCCACAAAACTTTATGAGCAAGGTAGGCTATCATTAGGTCAAGCAGCTGAATTAGCGGGTTTAACTAAACGCACTTTCGCTGAACTTTTAGCAAAATACGAAGTGTCTATTTTTAACTCTCCTGCTTCAGATATTGCAAAGGATGTTGCAAATGCCTAAAACAATTATTTCCGATACTAGCTGTTTTATTATTCTATCAAAGATTGGAGAACTTAATCTATTACAAAAAGTATATGGGCAAATAATTACTACCGTTGAAATAGCAACTGAGTTCGGAGAACAATTACCTGATTGGGTTTCAATTCATCAAGTTACTGATAAGTATAGGCAACAATTATTAGAAATGCAAATTGACAAGGGTGAATCTAGTGCACTAGCTTTAGCATTAGAAACACCAAACTGTACTATTATACTTGATGATTACAAAGCAAGGAAAATTGCGGATCAATTAGGTTTACATTTTACAGGTACAATTGGTGTAGTTGTAAAAGCAAAATTGAATGGCATAATCCCTAGTATTAAACCAATCCTTTCAAAAATTAGAACAACTGATTTCAGACTCTCCGCGGAATTAGAAATTTTGGCTTTAAAAGAAGCCGGAGAATAGCAAATTCAAATCCTATCAGTAGTTACACTTTTAGGAAATTAATATTCATTAAAGTTAAATAACAACTATATGAAACGATTTCTTTTAATTTTAGTC
>JANOQC010000175.1:0-6328 GCA_031422175.1 Sphingobacteriia bacterium
CTTCTCGTTCCTTTTTATATGGGAGCCAATTAAAAAATACTTATCAAGAAATGAGTTTAAATGTTGGAGTACGATTTTAAATAGTTGGCTGTTTGGTTATTAATTTTTCCAAACAGCGCCAATACCAGCTTCCCAACAGAGTTTATTCAATGCAGGAATATCAACAGTAGTAAAAGCATCTGCTCTAGCTTTTAATTGCGCCCACTCTGCATTCATTTCTTTCATTCTATTTAAGGCAGGTTGTGTTACAACAGGTAAATCGTGTTGCATTTGATTGATCATGAATAAATAATTAGCAGTAAACTTGTTAGGGAAATTTTCTGCATCATCATACGCTTTTGTTTTACGCTGCACCATGTCTTCGTCCCAGGCCTTCATTTTTTTAACCAACAGTTCTGCGCTGGTTTTTACATTTTTATATTTATCGTCGGCTGGAATATTTTTTAACATCGCTTCTATTTGTTCTCTTTTATTATCAAGAGAGCTAACCATAGTATGCATTGTAGACAATTCCGTTTCAACGCTGTTTAATATTTGGTGATACATTTCATAATCAGCGGCAGTAAAATTATACAAAGGATTGGCTAAAATCTCTGCTATTGTTGTTTGTTTTTGATTGCCTGCTTGTAGCGTGAATGTATATTTTCCGGGTGATGCTTTGTGTGCTCTATAACCCGCTTCCACATAAACATTGGTAACACCTTTCATAGTAGGGTAAAGCATGTTCCAAACAAAACGATTTAAGCCTTTTGATTTATTCAATGTTGGATCTGCTGGTGGAGCTCCATCGTATCTTTTGTAATTTTTATCAGTAGCAGAACTATATTTATTTACCAAATTTCCTTTGCTATCTGTGATAGTTAAAACAACATCAACAGAATCTTTTAAAGTAGGTAATTGATAATACAATACAATACCAGACGCCGCATTTACACCCCTAAATTTATTGGCACCAGTATAATCTTCATCTGATTCATCTAAATCGGAATAACTATTGGTGATATAATTAGGGCTTGGTTGAAATACAGTGAAGCTGCTGTCTTTCTTGTATTGACGGATCATACTCAAATCGTCTAAAATCCAGAAAGACCTACCTGATGTTGCAGCAATTAAATTGCCCTGATGAATTTTTAAATCGGTGATAGGTGTTAATGGTAAATTCAATTGAAAAGGTTTCCAGTTCTTTCCACCGTTCCAAGAAATGTAAACACCTGTTTCTGTTCCTGCAAATAAGAGATCTTTTATAACTTGATCTTCTCGAACTACTCTGGTGAAAGCCCCTTCCGGAATGCCTGCATCAATTTTTGTCCAAGATTTTCCGTAATCAGTTGTTTTGTATAAACCTGGTTTATGATCGTTGAATTTATAACGTGTTGTTGCAATGTATGCGGTTGCATTGTCGAAAGGAGAAACTTCAATGGCATTGATCAAACACTCCGCTAATCCAGCAGGCGTAATGTTCTTCCAGGTTTTTCCTCCATCTCTTGTTAATGAAACCACGCCATCATCACTTCCGGTATAGATCACCCCTTTTTCTTTAGGATGCTCAATCACATAACTCAATGTGCCATAATTTTCTGCACCCACAGCTTCATTGGTAAATGGCACACCAGGTTTTCCTTGTTTTTCTTTTTCATTACGAGTAAGATCGGGTGAAACTTCTGTCCAAGATCTGCCCATATCTGTTGTTTTTAATAACAATTGGCTGCCATGATAAAAAGTACCCGGCTCATGTTTACTCCAAATGATCGGGGCATTCCAATTGTATCGGTATTTCATGTCTTTGGCATCCATGCTTAGGTACTGAATAGGCGCTGCCATTACATTATAAGAAGTTTTTGTTTTGGTATCTAGTATATCTATGGTTCCTTGATAGCTTCCGCCCATAACATATCTTGGATCGTCTGGGTTGAAAGCTAAGAAAGCACTTTCGCCTCCGGCGGAACTGGTCCAATCTGAAACACCAATACCACCACCACTTAATACGCGGCTGGCAATACTTACCGAACTATTGTCTTGTTGTCCACCGTAAATGCGATAAGGGAATTGATTGTCTACATTGATGCGATAGAATTGTGCAGTTGGCATATTCTGTTGAGAACTCCAAGATTTGCCTTTGTTGAAAGAAATGGAGGCTCCCCCATCATCGGAGATGATCATATTATTCGAATTATTAGGATTGATCCAAAGATTGTGATGATCTCCATGCATGGTACTCATATTGCTCCAGGTTTTTCCTCCATCTGTAGATTTTAAGGCTGGAGCACTCAATACATAAAGGGTATTGTCGTTTTGCGGATCGGTAAATAATTCAATATAATACCAAGCCCTTTGAATGAGTCGATGGTCGTTGGTAACTTGGTTCCAATTTTTTCCTGCATCGTTGGAAACATAGAGCCCGCCTGCTTCTTTTTCAAAATC
Organism: Sphingobacteriia bacterium; assembly: GCA_031422175.1. Lineage (GTDB taxonomy): Bacteria > Bacteroidota > Bacteroidia > Chitinophagales > Chitinophagaceae > Sediminibacterium. Next base: position 2,422 of record JANOQC010000175.1, read on the forward strand.
ACTTTCTATGAGTGCATATACTTTTTCGGAATTTGATCGGCAAACTGCGATCGACATCTTACCCATTTCTTTAGGCAAACCATCTTGCATTTTTTCCCAATGTTCACCTCCATCGGTAGATTTATACAATCCGCTACCAGGGCCGCCACTGATTACTTTCCATGGCAAACGGCCATGCTCCCACATAGCTGCATAGATGATGCGGGGGTTGTTCATATCCATCGAAATCTCCGCACAACCTGTTTTATCGTCGATGTACAATACTTTTTTCCAAGTAGTTCCACCATCGGTAGATTTATAAATGCCCCTTTCGGCTGATTTACTGTACAATGGTCCTTGTGCTGCAACTAAAACTATATTGGGATCTTTTGGATCGACTACAATACGGGCAATATGTTGGGTAAGATCGAGCCCTATTTTCTTCCATGTTTTACCTGCATCCGTACTTTTATACATTCCATCTCCATGGTGCGTCATTACTCCACGAACAGCGTGTTCACCCATTCCAACATAAACCACATTAGGGTCAGATTCTGCAACGGTAATGGCACCAACAGAACCAGTTTTAAAATAACCATCAGAAATATTGTTCCAGGAAATTCCCATGTCTTCGGTTTTCCATAACCCACCCCCAGTAGTACCCATATAATAAGTGTTGATATTACCTGCTACACCAGTAGAAGTTACAGAACGTCCTCCTCTGAAAGGCCCGATGCTGCGCCATTTCAGGGGTTTGAAATAATTATTGAATTCATTATTGGTTGAATCTTTATTGATCTGTGCGCTTACATTAAAACTAAGCACTCCAATAACTACAGCAATAAGTATTGATTTAATCATATAAAAGCGATTTATACTGAAATATAAATCATAAATTAGAGACAGTTTAAAATTGATTATCATTTTATTTTCTTAATAAAGAATTAGTGCATGAAATCTATTGTAAAAATAGCTCTACTCGGCTTGCTTTTATTTGTTGGTATCCGTATGTGTAATGCACAGGATACTACATTGCTGCTAAAGCCAAGTATGTATGACAAGGATACTTTGTATATAAATATCGGCAAAATGAAGGGCTGGCTTTTTAAAGAGGGGAATGATACTTCTTTGGCCAAGAAGGATATTGATTTGACTGGCTGGAAAAGGTTAATGCCTATTGAGCTTTCTAAAAATATGGCAGACAAGAATGGAAGAGTGGAAGGATGGTTCAGGATTAAAATAAAACTGGATAGCAGTTTTGGGGAAACTCCATTTGGATTAAATAACAGAACATGGGCAGCTGTTGATTGTTATATTAATGGTAATCGGGTTGCTACTTTTGGTAATACAGGGATTAACGGAACACAGTACATTGAAAATAAGTTTACAAGCAGTTTACTTCCTGTACCTGTTAATTTAAAACCGGGGAACGATTATACAATTGCATTACATGTGGTTGATTATTTATCACCTTTTCCTCCCTATGACTTAAAAACAAAATTTTTGCCAACAAGTCTGGATGATTTGATAATAATTACCGGACCTAAATATAATGAGCAACAAGTTAAGGATGCTATTGATGGAGTCTATTTTATGCTCATTTTTGCAATAATTTGTGGAGTATTGAGCCTATTATTCTGGTTATTATTTTTCCAAAATAGAAATGAAAAGAATCTGCTTCTATTTGCCTTAGCTTCAACATTTCTTACCATCTTTTTAATTAGTACTACTTTAATAAATTATATTGGTGCAGCTTTCTTGGATTTATCATACAATTGGTATTGGATAAATTTTAATTTTGGTCCATTAGGTCTTACATTTTTCTTTATAACATTTCCATTTATTCTTGCTCAAGTTTTTAATCGACGCGTTTTCAAAATACTTAAAACAATATTTATTCTATTTTTATTAATTGAAGCAAATAGTATTGTTTTAATTTATGATTTTGATGAAAAATTTTCAATTATCGTCTCGCTAATATTTGTTTTATCAATACTAATTAGTTGTATCTATTATCTGTTTTCTTCCTGGAAAACTTTGCAAGGTCCCCAATGGGCAATTGTAATTGGCTTAATGCTTATGCTATTCTTTTGTCTGTTACTCATTACTATTCAAATAATACTCTTAGAAAAACCATCTCAAATTAGTTCGTTAATATTGTCATTAATGTATCTTTCTTTTCCTATTTCTATGATGGTTTATGTTTCCATGCGATTTAAAGAAATTATAAAAGAAGTAAGGGAAAATGCTATGCAGGTGGTGCAGATGTCGGAAGAAAAAAAGGAACAGGCTATCAACCAGCAAAAGATTTTGCAAGAAGAAGTAAATAGGCAAACAGCAGAAATAAGAACCACGCTGGATAATTTAAAATCTACGCAACATCAACTCATCCAATCAGAAAAAATGGCATCCCTTGGTGAACTTACCGCAGGTATTGCCCATGAGATTCAAAACCCGTTGAACTTTGTAAATAATTTTAGTGAAGTAAGTACAGAGCTGGTTGATGAAATGAATGAAGAAATCAAAAAAGGAAACTTAGAAGATGCCACTGCAATCGCTGCTGATTTAAAACAAAATTTAGAAAAGATCAATCACCATGGTAAGCGAGCGGGTGATATTGTAAAAGGAATGTTGCAACACAGCCGCAGCAGCAGTGGACAAAAAGAACCAACAGATATTAATGGATTGGCAGATGAATATTTAAGATTAGCATATCACGGACTTCGCGCAAAAGATAAATCGTTTAATGCCACTATGAAAACGGAGTTTGATGAAAGTATTGGTAAGATCAATATTATTTCTCAGGATATTGGAAGGGTGATACTTAACCTTATTACAAATGCTTTCTATGTTGTGAATGAAAAAAAGAAATCAGGAATTGAAAACTTCGAACCAACTGTTTCTGTCAGTACAAAAAAAGTAAATGGTTCAATAGAAATTAAAGTCGCAGACAACGGCAACGGCATCCCTCCAAAAATTCTAGACAAAATATTTCAACCATTCTTCACTACCAAGCCAACTGGCCAAGGAACAGGATTGGGATTGAGTTTGAGTTATGATATTGTGAAAGCGCATGGGGGAGAATTAAAAGTGGAGACGAAGGAAGGTGAAGGCAGTGAATTTGTTATTTCATTACCTGTTTAGGCACTTAATATTTTAAAAAGGGTTTTTATGCATAAAAAAATTATTCTGCTATCTGTCATAGTTCTACAATTATTTGCATGTGACCAAGCAAAGGAAAAAGTTTCAGTTGAAAATAAAGTGCAGAAACCTTTGGGGCGAATTATCAATGATAGTATTGAACCGCCAATTGTTACTAGCTTATCAGGAGCCAATGCACCAAAAGTAATTAAAGCGGCAAAGCCTATAATAGTGCCACTTTATAATTCCGATGGATTTGAAATGCCTAAAATGACTAAATATACCATTGCAGACGGGATGCCTGTAAATGAGGTATTGGCTTCGGCAGCAGATCGGGGGGGTAATATGTGGTTTGCAACAGGTGGATATGGGATTTGTAAATATAATGGAATAAGCTTCACGAATTTTACTATAAAGAATGGACTACGCTCAAATATAGTAAGAAGTATTTTTGTTGATAGTAGAAATATAGTATGGATAGGAACTAAGCATGGAGTGGATATTTTTGATGGAAAAGTATTTAAACATTTAAATTTTGAAGGAAGTTCTTCTCCTTATGATTCTTTTGAATACAGTTTTTTTGAAGACAAAAACGGTATTATTTGGTGTACGATTAATAGTTATATTTCTGGTAAGATGAAGTCTGAACTATTTAGTTATCAAAATGGGAGTATAAGAAATTACCCCAATATAGCAATCCTATTAGCGAATAAAACTATTATAAATATTTTAGAAGATAAAAATTTCAATTTAATTATATCAACAGATCAAGGAAATTTTTTGTTTG
>JANOQC010000176.1:0-3790 GCA_031422175.1 Sphingobacteriia bacterium
CGGTTTTACTTTAGGTTGAGCCATAACAGCTATTGAAAATGATAAAAAGTAAATAATTGATAAAAAAAGGGGTTTCATACTATTTTCTTTATGATAAAGTATTCAAATCTACTATTTTTGCGCCAATCGGATAAATACCGGTTGGGTCTCGTAGTTCAATGGATAGAATAGAAGTTTCCTAAACTTTAGATCCAAGTTCGATTCTTGGCGAGACCACAAAGACCTAACACGTAGTGTTGGGTTTATTTTTGCGAAGCCGCGAAACAAGCTTGCTTGATTGAGCGGATGAGTGAAAATGAACCCTGCAACAACCGAAGGTTGGTGTAGGGGCTTTGAGTAAGTTCAATACGGTAGAAGACAGCCGAGCGAAGCGAAGGCTGGCAATCTTGGCGATAACTAGAAAACAAACCGAGTGCAACGAGGTTTAGTAGTCTTGGCGATAGATAGAAAACAAACCGATCATACAATACATAATCACACTCCTACTATTTTATTATGTACCTTAAGTGCCTAATTGAATAACCATTATTTATGTCAAACAAATTCAAAGCTTTTACCAATTGCATTGTAGTTTTTATTATCCTAACAAACTTCAATGTAAATGCTCAACCATTCAATAACGCAGATACTAGTAGTCCTTTTAAGGGAATGAACTGGCGTAATATCGGGCCTAATAGAGGAGGCAGATCGCTAGGCATTGCAGGTAGTTCAAAAAGAAAATTGGAATATTATTTTGGAGCTGTTGGTGGTGGATTATGGAAAACAACTGATGGAGGATTAAACTGGAAACCAGTTACTGATGGTCAAATCACTTGTTCTTCAGTTGGAGCTGTTGCTGTTTCAGAATCCAATCCTGATATCGTTTATATCGGAACAGGAGAAACAGAATTTCGTGGAAATATTATGCAAGGAGACGGTGTCTATAAATCAATTGATGCAGGAAAGACCTGGAAAAATATAGGACTTAAAAATTCTCAATCAATATCTCGAGTAAGAATACATCCTACCAATTCAGACATAGTTTACGTTTCTGTTTTAGGACATGCTTTCGGCCCCAATGAAGAACGTGGAGTTTTTAAAACAATCGATGGCGGAAAGAGTTGGAATAAGGTTTTGTATAAAGGAGATAAAGCAGGAGCAGCTGATTTAGTAATTGATCCAAAAAATCCAGATAATATTTACGCTACAATTTGGGAAGTTTACAGAACACCTTATAAAATGTGGGCAGATGTTGGAACATCAGGATTATTTAAATCAACCGATGGTGGTGCCAGTTGGACAGAACTCACCAAAAATCCAGGAATGTCCAAAGGACCAGTTGGTAAAATTGGCGTAACTCTTTCCCCTGCAGACCCTAATAGAGTTTGGGCAATTGTAGAAGCCAATGATGGCGGATTGTATCGTTCTGATGATGGAGGAAATAATTGGAAGCTTGTGAACAATGAACGGAAATTACGTCAAAGAGCATTTTATTATTCTCGCATTGTTGCAGATCCTCTTAATAAAGATGCTATCTATGGATTGAACGTAGATTTTTATAAATCAGTTGATGGTGGTGTTACATTTAAACAATCCATTAGAGTTCCACATGGAGACAATCACGATTTATGAATCGACCCTACAGATCCATTGCGTATGGCTAATGCCAATGATGGAGGTGGAACGGTTTCAATGAATGGAGGCATTAGTTGGACAGATGAAGATTTTCCTACTGCACAATTGTATCATATTATTACCACATCCGATTTTCCTTATCATATAGCAGGTGCACAACAAGATAATAGTACCATAGCAATACCTAGCGAAGGATGGAATCATATGGCTGTAAGAAGCAATACCAATAAACCCGGTATGGGATACGCTTATCCCGTTGGAGGAGGTGAAAGTGGATATATTGCTCAAGATCCAAAGAATCCTGATATATTTTATGCAGGAAGTCAGGGAGCATTATTAACTCGATTCAACAGGGCAACAGGGCAATATAGAGATGTGCAAGTATATCCAAGATTTTTTTCTGGAGAAGAAGCAAAAACATTACCAGAAAGATGGCAGTGGACTTATCCTATTATGTTTTCACCAGTAGATCCAAAAAGATTATATGTATGTTCTCAACATGTTTGGATGACAACCAATGAAGGGCAAACATGGCAAAAAATTAGTCCAGACTTAACCTATGCAGATTCTGCAACATTAGGTACAAGTGGTGGAGTAATTACTAGAGATATGAATGGCCCTGAAATTTATGCAACCGTTTTTGCTTTGGCTCCTTCTAAACATGATGCAAATATTATTTGGGCAGGATCGGATGACGGCTTAGTGCATATCACCAAGAACGGTGGTAAAACTTGGGAGAATATTACACCAACCGACCTTCCAAAAAATACAAGAGTGAGTATTATTGAAGCATCTAAATACAATGCAGGTACTGCATACGTTGCAGCCAAACGATATCAAATGGATGATCGTAGTCCTTATATATGGAAGACTAATGATTTTGGAAAACATTGGAAAAAAATAATATCAGGAATTCGTTCTGATGATTATGTACATAGCATCAGAGAAGATATTACACGCAAGGGTTTACTCTATGCAGGAACAGAGCATGGTATTTGGGTATCATTTAATGATGGAGAAAAATGGCAGTCTCTTCAATTGAATTTGCCTGATGTACAAGTAGCAGATCTAGCAGTTACAGAAAAAGATTTGGTAATTGGTACTCATGGAAGGTCTATCTATGTGTTAGATGATATTGCTCCTATAAGAGAATTTACAGATTCTGTAAGTAGTAAAATGGTGCATTTATTTAAACCTTACTATGCTGTTAGAAATGTTCAAAATGCAGTATTTCAATACACATTAATAGACACTAGTGATATTAAAATTGAAATTCTCAATGCACAAAATAAAGTGATTCAATCATTTATTGGAACAAAAAATAAACCAAAAAAAGAAACAGCTGATGAGGATGATGAAGATTTTAGAAAACCCACTCCACCAAGTATGAAAATTGGATTGAATCGTTTTGAATGGAATCTGCGTTATCCTGATGCAAGTAGTTTTAAAGGGATGATTTTATGGGGTGGTTCAGTTCGTGGACCATTAGCAACTCCTGGAAGATATCAAGTTAGGCTAACAGCTTCTGGCAAAACAATAACTCAACCTTTTGATATTAAATTAGATCCAAGAATCAAAGGCGTTACTTTAGCTGATACCGAAGAAAGATTTAAATTAGCAATGAAGGTACATCAACAAGTTGGAAAAGCAAATGATGCAGTAATTAAGATAAGATCAATTAAAGAAAAAATGACTAAAGCCGGTGTAATAGAATCAAATAAAATAATTGTTGATCAATTAAGTGTCATTGAAGAAAATTTATACCAAGTAAAAAATCAAAGCTCGCAAGATCCCTTAAATTTCCCAATCAAATTAAATAATAGATTGGCTTCATTAGGCAGAAGCATTGAAACGGGAGAAGGTAAACCAACTGATGGTGCATATAAAGTATATGCAGAACTTTCTGCTGACTTGCAGAAAGAATTGAAATCACTAGACATATTATTAGCAAATGAGAAACTGAAAGCTTATAACCAAAAATAATAAGTTGAATTAAAAATCAACCTTATACCCTATTACTGGAATCAAGCCCAACAAGTATCCGTACTTAATTTGCTTAGTTGCTTGATCGTATGACTGACTAACTGGATTTTTTCGGTTGAATAAATTTTGTACGCCTAAAATAAGGCTGCCAGTTTTCTTACCGTATTGCACTTTCCATTCGGTTTGAAAATCG
>JANOQC010000177.1:0-18284 GCA_031422175.1 Sphingobacteriia bacterium
AGACTGACCTTAGTATGGTAACAGATTATCAAGTAAAACGTGTTGAACAATTATTGAATGATAGACCAGTTAGAAAATTTAATTACTTAACCCCTAATCAAGTGCTACAACAAAAAATTGCACTTATTACTTGAACTTACATAGTATTTACCCTCAAATAATCAGATTTATCAAAATGAATAAAACAACAATTATTGTTTGGGAAATTCATAGCTTCTAACTGGCTTGAATTTTAGGCCTTCCCTTTCATCTTTTTGAACCTTGTATTGAATTTGCCTCATCATTCCAGTAGGCTTTTCTCCAGTTGAGTCTATTGTATATACCGGAAAGCGACGCATTAATGTACCTTCCATAAGTAAATAGGTATCAAATCCTGAATATCCACTTCTAAGTTTTGGATCATTTACTATGTCGGGAAAACTGATTGGGGCAAAACTTTCATTATTAATAGAAGATATACCTACAACACTTCCTTTACCCTTTTCTCCTTGCTCAAATACATACAATACTAAATCTGGGAATACATCATTATTTAAATCGTCAACTTCAGCTTTTAAAATTCGTCCTTTGATTTCAAACATTACATCACGAGCAGCATTTTGAAAACCAACGGGAGTGATTGAAACGCTATTTTTGATTTCGCTCTTATTATTACAAAGTACTTTATACCCTGCTTTACCAATTTTCATAGTAGTATCAATCTTTCGAAACTGGGCGTTCAGGCTTGAGCAGAAACCCATAATAATAAAAAGTAGGATGAATATTTGTTGTTTCATAAAATCAAGTTACATATTTCTTCGGTATTGGCCACCAACTGAGTACAAAGCACTAGTAATTTCTCCTAAAGAGCATGATTTTACAGTTTCCATTAATTCATCAAAGAGGTTGCCATTATTTATAGCTGTCTGCTTTAATTTTTCCAAAGCCAATGCACTTTTATCTTTATTGACTAATTGAAATGCAGTAAGGTTCTGTATTTGTTGTTCTTTCTCTTCAGTAGTACTTCTTATTACTTCTCCTGGCAAAATGGTTGGGCTACCTTTTTTATTTAAAAATGTGTTTACCCCAATTAAAGGCAACTCGCCAGTATGTTTCAAAGTTTCATAATACAAACTTTCTTCTTGTATTTTATTTCGCTGATACATTCTTTCCATAGCACCTAAAACACCTCCTCTATCGGTAATTTTTTCAAACTCCAATAACACAGCTTCTTCTACTAAATCAGTTAATTCTTCTACGGCAAAACTTCCTTGTATAAAATTTTCGGTATTAGCAGTGCCTAATTCTCTGTTGATGATTAACTGAATAGCCATTGCGCGTCTAACACTCTCTTCTGTAGGTGTAGTAATAGCTTCGTCATATGCATTGGTATGTAAACTATTACAGTTATCATAGATTGCATATAAAGCCTGCAGCGTAGTTCTTATATCGTTAAAATCAATTTCTTGTGCATGCAAACTTCTACCACTAGTTTGAATATGGTATTTCAATTTCTGAGAACGTTCATTTGCTTTGTATTTATACTTCATGGCTTTTGCCCAAATTCTTCGAGCAACACGACCAATTACACAATACTCAGGATCCATTCCGTTACTAAAAAAGAAAGATAAATTAGGGGCAAAATCATCTACTTTCATTCCCCTACTTAAATAATATTCAACATAAGTAAACCCATTTGATAAAGTGAATGCTAATTGAGTGATGGGATTGGCCCCAGCTTCTGCTATATGATAGCCGCTAATACTTACGCTATAAAAATTTCTTATGGTATTATCAATAAAATAAGCTTGAACATCTCCCATTAATTTTAATGCAAACTCTGTAGAAAAAATACAAGTATTTTGTGCTTGATCTTCTTTTAAAATATCTGCTTGAACAGTTCCTCTTACTTGTTGTAATGCTTCTGCCTTAATTTTTTGATAGATTTCTTTAGGTAATACTTCGTCCCCGCTTAAACCCAATAATTGTATACCCAATCCATTGTTGCCTTCAGGAAGTCTTTCAGGTAAAGCTGGATTATAATATACAGGTTTAGGTAGTCGATTAAATTTTTTGGCTATAATGGAATTTACTCTTTCCCAGTCATTGTTTTCGGTAATCCATTTTTCACAAAGCTGGTCTATTGCAGCATTCATAAAAAATGCCAAAATCATAGGAGCTGGACCATTGATGGTCATACTCACAGATGTTTTTGGGTCACATAAATCAAACCCACTATATAATTTTTTTGCATCATCTACTGTTGCAATACTCACGCCACTATTACCCACTTTTCCATAAATATCTGGGCGATGTGCAGGATCTTCTCCATATAATGTTACACTATCAAATGCAGTAGATAATCGAATAGCTGGTTGACCTAAAGAAACATAGTGAAATCTTTTATTGGTTCTCTCCGGGCCGCCTTCTCCGGCAAACATTCTAGTAGGATCTTCCCCCTGTCGCTTCATTTCAAAAACACCTGCTGTAAAAGGAAACTCACCAGGAATTCCTTCTTGTAATTGCCAACGAAGAATATCTCCCCAATCTTTGTACCTAGGTAAAACAATTTTGGGTATTCTGGTTCCACTTAGTGATTTAACTGAAAGTGGTTGTTTAATTATTTTTTCTCTTACAGTATACTCAAAAAAATCAGCCTTGTATTTTTTTTCTAAACTTGGCCAATTTTCAATTAGCTGTTTGCAATTTTTATCGATGGACGTTTCAAATTGCTTACAAACAACTTGTAATTCTGTTACCAGAGAAGGATTGTTTTTAACTAATTGAATAGTGCCATTAATTTGATACCATTTTGAAGCAATAGTACTTTGTTCATCTACCCATAAGTTATAAGCCCTACTTTGTTCGGTAATTTCAGCTAAATAACGAACTCTTTTGGGTGGAATAATCGTTGATTTTGTAGTAGTACTTTCAGTTGAATACCCTGAAGATGCATCTTCCGGTTCATTAAAACTGATTCCCGTTTTTTGTTGTACCGCATTTACTATTTTATCAAATAATTGATTAATGCCAGCGTCATTAAACTGAGCTGCAATAGTTCCTATCACTGGCAAATCATCCTCTTTTGCATCCCATAATTCATGACTTCTCTTGTATTGCTTTCTTACATCATGTAACGCATCCAACGCACCTGCCTTGTCAAATTTATTGATGCATATTACATCTGCATAGTCCAACATATTGATCTTCTCTAATTGAGATGCAGCACCATATTCTGGAGTCATAATATATAGACTTACGTCACAGAAATCTAGAATAGAAGCATCACTCTGGCCTACCCCTGCAGATTCAATAATAATAAAATCAAAATCAGCCTCTTTACAAATATCAATTGCATCTTGCACATGAACACTCAGCGCAATATTATCATCTCTTGTTGCCAAGCTTCGCATGTATGCACGTGGATGAGAAATGGCATTCATTCTAATTCTATCTCCCAATAATGCTCCTCCGGTTTTTTTCTTAGAAGGGTCTACAGAAACTACTGCAATTGTTTTGTTTTTGTATAGATGCAAATATCTTCTCACAATTTCATCAGTAACAGAACTTTTTCCTGCTCCTCCTGTTCCAGTTATTCCCAAAACAGGAATTCCACTTTTTAAAAATGTACTATTTTTATCTACTTTCTCTACTTCATTTTCAGCCAATGTTATTAATCTGGCAACTTTTCGTACATCTTTAACTTCGCCCGTAGTCATGGGCTTTGAATAAACTAATTGTTTATTTAATGGAAAATCACATTGCTTAATAACGTCTTCAATCATTCCCTCTAATCCCATCTTCCTACCATCATCTGGGCTATAAATTCTGTTGATGCCATATTTATGTAAAACACTTATTTCTTGAGGAAGAATGGTTCCTCCGCCACCACCAAATATTTTAATATGACCGCATCCATTTTGTTCTAATAGATCCTTCATGTATTTAAAAAATTCGATATGTCCACCTTGATAACTGGTTATTGCAATGCCTTGTACATCTTCTTCTATAGCACATTCAACAATATCTGCAACACTTCTATTATGACCCAAATGAATTATTTCAGCTCCTTTAGATTGAAGAATTCTTCGCATAATATTGATAGCAGCATCATGCCCATCAAATAAACTCGCCGCAGTTACAATCCTAACCTTGTTTTGAAGTGTATAAGCCATAGCAATCAATCATTCAGGCACAAAAATAATGTATAAAATCGTTGGTTAACAATTGTTAGTTTTTTTATCTTGTTAAAACTTCGATTTTTGCTTTATCTTGAATTATAAAAAGGTATATGCGTTTTTCAGTTTCCATCAATAATCAGCAAGCCCATCCCATAATTCATTTAAAAGACAAACTTACGAATTGCCAAGCTGAAATCTATGCCTTTGGTGGATTGATCAATTCTTTTACGCTGCCATTAAAAGGGAAATTACACAATTGTATAGATGGATTTAGTTCGGTAGCAGATGCACGAAAAAATATTTCGAATAGTTTTAAAAGTGCTAAACTGAGCCCATTTGTTTGTAGGATGAAAAAAGGAACTTATTCTTTTAATAAGCAACAATTTATAGTTCACAAACATTATTTAGGTGAACATGCCATTCATGGTTTAATATACGATGCACAATATAAAGTGAAAGAATTTGAAGCAACAGCAACTGCTGCAATGGTTAAATTAGTATATACTTATAAATCGGCTGACCAAGGATATCCATTTGCTTTTGAAATTGAATTAATTTGGAGTTTATCAATAGGAAATAAAGTATCAGTTACTACAAAAATACTTCATCAAAACAAAGAAAGCATACCCTATGCCGATGGATGGCATCCTTATTTTACTTTAGGTGGCAAAGTAGACAACTGTAATTTACAATTCAATAGTAATACGCAATTGGTATTTGACAATGCATTATTACCAACAGGTAAAAAGAAAAAAGACAACCGATTTATAAATGGATGTTTATTAAAAGACATTTTTTTAGACAATTCCTTTGAATTTACTGACAAACAAATAAATCAATGTGTATTACAAAACAAACAATTGAAACTGACAATTGAGCCAGATAATAGTTACCCTATTTTACAAATTTATACTCCAATTTCTAGAAAAAGTATAGCAATAGAAAACCTAACAGGAGCTCCTGATAATTTTAATAATGGAATGGGTTTATTAATTCTAGAATCTAATAAACAATATAGTTTTACAACTGCCTATTCCATAATAGCCATTTAATAACTCCTTTAAATAAGAAAAATGACATTACAGTTCTGCAACAGCTGTAACGGAAATCTCTACATTCACACCTCGAGGTAATCCTTTCACTGCAACTGTTTCACGAGCAGGGAAAGCTGCTTTAAAGTAAGTACCATAAACCTCATTTACTTGTGAAAACAAATTCATATCACTTAGAAAGATAGTTGTTTTTACTACATGTTCAAATGTTACCCCAGCTTCTTCCAATACTGCTTTCACATTTTTCATTACTTGATGCGTTTCCGCTTCTATACTAGACAATTCTAATTGACCGGTTGCAGGTATAAATGCAACTTGACCACTTGCAAAAATAAAGCCGTTTGCTTTGATTGCTTGGTTATACGGACCTATTGGAGATGGTGCGTTATTGGTTTTAATCACTTCTTTAGACATATGTTTATTTTGAGATCCAGCAATTTGATGAATTTTAATCAACTTGCCAACGTAAATTTGTTATTTATTTTTAATAATGCATATTGTAATTAAATCAACTCAAGAACAACAAAGAAGTTTAGCTCCATTTTTTTTAAATACGGAGTCAGCAATTAGTTGGATTGAAAGCTCAAATCATATTCCAGACGCCGATGTTTATTTTGATGCCAGCTATGAAACAGATGGTTTTGCTTTTTCAATGATTGTGGGAAAGCCTATTTTTATTAATGCAGTTATAGATTTTGGCAAATCAATTCCTCAAAATTGCATTCGGTATAATGGCTGGTCTGGATTTTTAAACCAATCAACAATAGAAATAGCTTCAAGCAATATGACATTACTTGAACAAGGAAAAAATATATTATCTAATCTTAAAAAGAAAGTGATAATAGCCCCTGATCTACCAGGTATGGTAAGTGCGAGAGTAGTATCAATGATTATAAATGAGGCATATTTTGGATTGGGAGATGGTATAAGTACAAAAAAAGATATTGATACCGCAATGAAACTTGGGACCAACTACCCTTTCGGACCTTTTGAATGGAGTGAAATGATTGGAATAAAAAATGTTTACTCATTATTGCTGAAACTCAATGAAAGTAGCCCTCGATATGCTATAGCACCAGCAATGATTAAAGATCTTTAATTGTTAAAACCTATGCCATTAATTCTCCATATAGATACTGCAACCGATTATGCTGGTGTTTGTTTAAGCCAAGATGGTAAGCTCGTTGCAAAACAAGAGGATGACAATCAAAAAAATCATGCAAGTTTCATTCAAGTTGCCATTCAACATATATTACTAAAAAGTAAAAGAACCATAAAACAGATAGATGCTGTATCCGTAACAGGGGGGCCTGGAAGCTATACTGGAATAAGAGTTGGCTTATCTTCTGCAAAAGGTATTTGTTATGCACTGGATAAACCTTTAATTATTCTAAATACGCTGCAAGTAATTGCAGCTTCGGCATTGGAGGAAATAAAATCAAAAAAAATATTTCCGAATTTGAGTTTTCAAATATATCCTATGATAGACGCAAGAAGAATGGAGGTTTTTGCGGGTATATATAACCAGAATCTGGTTGCAATAGGCAATACTGAAGCATTAATTATAGACGATTCCTTTTTTGCTTCTTTAAACCAAGCTCAAAATATTGCTTTTTGCGGAAGTGGATCAATCAAAATAAACAAGGATCAATTAAAGGAAGGTCAAATAATAATTAACACTCAACATGCTGTTAATCAAATGATTGAGTTATCCGAAACTGCATTTTCAGACCAACATTTTTCCAATCTTGCCTACTCAGAACCTATTTATGTAAAAGATTTTTACAATACACAGAAATAGCAAAGGGTACCTAAAAAAAATATTGTTAAAATTCATACTATGATGAATCACAAATTGTTTAACTTTATGTTGAAGAAAAAGTTAATCACCCCCCACATAACTCTTCATCATGAACCCAACCATACAATCAATTCTACTTACAAACGGTGGAGAACCCATCAAAGTAGATTTTATACATGCTAAAAAAGCATCTTTAATTTTACGTTCAATTAACCACAAATTGCGTCAACAAATCATCAAGCTACTGGATGAACAAGTTAAAATGACTGTAACAGAATTGTACGTAAAACTTAGATTGGAACAATCAGTAGCCTCTCAGCATTTAGCCATTTTAAGAAGAGCTGGAATAGTTAGTACTTCTAGAGAAGGCAAATTCATTTTCTATGCTGTAAATTATACTCGCCTTAACGAAGTAATTGCTTTTGTTAAGAATTTGGTTGATTAAATTACCTTTGCTTTAAATTGTTGAACATGTTTATCAAACAACTATATACAGGCTGTTTAAGTGAAGCTGCGTACTATATTGAAAGCGAAGTGGTTGCCGCTATTATTGACCCGCTTCGTGATATTGAAGAGTACCTAATTTTAGCAAAAGAACGAAATGCTACCATCAAATATATTTTTGAAACTCATTTTCACGCCGATTTTGTTAGTGGTCATCTAGATCTTGCTAGAACTACTGGAGCCATTATTATTTATGGACCAGGAACTATTACAAAATTTCCGGTTCATGTTTCCAGGGACGAGGAAGTTTTTCAACTAGGTAAGGTATCCATAACTGTATTACATACTCCAGGCCATACACTAGAAAGTAGCTGCTTTTTATTGAAAGATGAAAATGAAAAAGACAATGCAATTTTTACGGGTGATACACTATTTGTAGGAGATGTAGGAAGACCTGATCTAGCACAAAAAGGAAATGAAATTACCATGGAAGATTTAGCTGGAATGCTATACGAAAGTCTTCAAAAACGTATTATTCCTTTGGCCAATGAAGTAATTGTTTATCCAGCTCATGGCGCAGGTAGTAGTTGTGGAAAAAACTTAGGGCCAGAAACTTTCAGTACAATTGGTGAACAAAAAGCCACCAATTATGCATTACAAGAACAAACAAAAGAGGAATTTATTAAAGCAGTAACCGAAGGATTAGTTGCACCTCCCAATTACTTTCCGATTAATGCAAAAATTAATAAGGAAGGATACGATTCATTAGATGCTGTTTTATCCAAAGGCATGAAGCCACTTTCAATTGAAGAATTCAAAGAAAAGATGGCAAACCAAACAATCATTATAGATACAAGAAACTCAAGTGATTTTACTCAAGGATTTATCCCAGGATCTATTAGTATTGGACTTGATGGAAGATTTGCAGAATGGGCTGGAAGTTTATTGCCATTTAATGAACCAATGATTTTAGTAACCGAAAATGGAAAAGAGAAAGAAAGTATAATTAGATTAGCTAGAGTTGGATTTGACAAAATGGAGGGATTCTTAGCCATTGGATTTGATGGATGGAAAGAAGCAGGGGGAAAAATTGATTTAATCATTGATATTGAAGCCGATGAAATGGCCATGGATATTGCTTTTGACCCTAATATGGTAATTGTTGATGTAAGAAAAGAAACTGAATATGCCAATGGTCATATAAAAGAAGCCATCAATATTCCATTGAACGATTTAATTGATCCAGGAAGTATGACTAATTTGGATGATCACCACAATATTTATATTCATTGTGCTGGAGGATACAGAAGCATCATAGCTTCTTCCTTAATCAAACGACAGGGTATACATAATATTAGAAATGTGGTAGGTGGATTTGCTAAAATAAAAGAGTTACCCGATAAGTTTGATATTGAAAAAGATATTTCAGTGTTGAATTAATTACACTACTAAGTGGCCATGTTTTTCTTGATCAAAGTCCCATTTCCACCGTCGATGGCTCCATAAATAATTAGCAGGCTTGAGCCTAACAGCTCTTTCAACATGTGCTGCATATATTTTAGTAAGTTCTCCTTCAGCAAAATCATTTGGGTTTGTAGTTATTAATTCTAATTGAGTATGGTAATACCCTCTTTTAACTTTGTAAAAATGACCAAAGATAATAATAGTGTTTTTCAATTTGGCACCCTTCTCCGGCCCTACAACAAATGGAGTTAATCGATTAAAAAAGGGTACCCAATGTGCTTTGAGTGGATCAGGTGGATTTTGATCTGCTGCCAAACCCAATGCATATCGGTCTTTTACATAATCATGGAAATTGTTTTTAAAATCATTTGCAGGAATGAGTATAGTACCATTCCTTTTGCGCATATCCAATATGATTTTATTCATTACTTTATTGGTTAGTGGTTGGTACACTCCAACAAATGGAAGCTTACTAAGTCTTGCCGTATTTAAATTGATTATTTCCCAATTAAAAAAATGGCCGCACTCTAATTGTACATTTAATCCAGTATCATATAAATCGTTTAATACTTCTATATTAGATGTGAATCTTTTTGCCAGTGTTTTATTACTGGTTGATAATAATTTAATTGTTTCTATAATAGTATCAATAAAATTATGGTAGAAATCTTTGGCAATCCGAATTATTTCTTTCTCTGTTTTTTCAGGAAATGCTATCGCTAGATTTTTAAATACCACTTCTTTCCTATAGCTAAAAACATAATATACAAGCCCATATAATCCATCAGCTATAAAATACAGAATACGCCAAGGAAGTAATGAAAACGCGTACAATAAAGGGTAAATAATATAATACATAAACCTATAATATTACATTCTGTAAAATAGCACTCTTTTCTAAATGATCCGTATTATAATGCAAACCCCTGCTCTCTTTTCTAAAAGCTGCACTTTTTACAATTAAATATGCCACTGTTATTAAATTTCTCAGTTCACAAAGCTGAGGTGATACTTTGGTAGAACGGTATAATTCTTCCGTTTCATCGAAAAGCAAATCCAACCTTTTCATGGCTCTCTCTAAGCGAACATCAGTTCTAACAATTCCTACATAATCACTCATGATTAGTTGAAGTTCTTTTAAACTTTGAGTAATCAAAATCATTTCTCTTGGTTCTGAAGTACCTTTTGCATTCCAATCTGGAAGTACTGTATTAAAATCCAATTGATCAATTAGTTGAGCAGCATTAATAAAACATCGTTGAGCAAAAACCATTGCTTCGAGCAAGCTATTACTTGCTAATCTGTTGGCTCCATGCAAGCCAGTACTTGCACACTCTCCGCATGCATATAAATTTTTAATAGAAGTTCTACCAAATTCATCTGTTTTGATTCCACCACAACTATAATGTGCAGCTGGTGCAACAGGTATATAATTTTTCATCACATCTATCCCAATGCTTTTCGCTTTTTCATAAATATTCGGGAAATGATGAATGAATTTATCCTGATCCATGTGCGTACAATCGAGATAAACATGTTCAGTACCAGTTCGCTTCATTTCATTATCAATAGCCCGAGCTACAATATCTCTGGGGGCAAGGTCTTTACGGGTATCATATTTTTCCATAAATGCTTCGCCATATTTATTTCGTAAAATACCCCCATCGCCCCTTACTGCTTCTGTAATTAAAAACGATGGAGATACTCCTGGTTCATACAAGGCAGTTGGATGAAATTGAATAAATTCCATATTTTCTATTTTTCCCTTAGCACGATAAACCATGGCAATTCCATCTCCTGTTGCAATTTTTGGATTGGTAGTTGTTCTATAAGCTTGACCACATCCACCAGAAGCCAATAAAACAATTTTTGCTGCTATTTTCTCTATTTGATTTTTATGTAAATCCAATACATATACTCCATAGCAGGTAATGTCTAATGTAGACTTTGTAACTAAATACCCTAAATGGTGTTGAGTGATTAAATCCAATACAAAACAATGATTGAGCAAATGAATATTAGGTAAAGCAGCTAATTGAGCTAATAAAGCCCTTTCCATTTCCTTTCCAGTAACATCCTTATGATGTAAAATTCTGTTTTCGCTATGACCTCCTTCTTTACCTAAACTATAAGCACCTGCTTCATCTTTATCAAATTGAGCACCGTATTGGATTATTTCTTTTATGCGATCTGGTCCTTCCGTTACAACAATCTCAACAATATCCCTATCACACAATCCATCACCAGCTACTAAAGTGTCTTCAATATGTTTATCGTAACTGTCTTTTGCTTCGTCCCAAACTCCTGCAATACCACCTTGAGCATATTTAGTATTGGTTTCATCTGCTTGTGTTTTGGTTATAATGGTGATGGTTGCGTTTGGTAATTGCTTGGCTGTTTTTAAAGCGAATGTTAATCCTGCTATTCCTGATCCAATTACTAAAAAATCTGTCCGCATAAATTTGAAATAAGTTATTGGTTATCAAATATTTAAATAATAGTATTGGGGAAAGAAAAAAGTTAATATAGTGTTAACATAAGAAATGCAATCTCACTGTGTCAGACTAATACTTTTGCCCAAAATTAAGCAACCAAAACCATTGACCATGAGACTATTTCTGTCTTGCCTAACATTTGTATTGATCGTAACAGGCATTAAAGCACAAACTGGAATTGTAAAAATAAAAGTAGGCGACGAAAATAACTTAAACCTACCACTAGCAGTAGTAAAATTAGCTGGTTCAAAAAACAGTGTTTATACTGATGCGTCAGGTAATGCAACCCTTTATGGAGTTCCTTATGGCAAACAAAACATTTTGGTAACATATATAGGTTATCAAGATCTAACAAAAGAAATAAATATAAATAGCTCCATTATTGAGATTACGATTAATTTACAAAGTGGTGTAAAATTATTAAATAATGTTACTGTTTTAGGAGATCGATTAAAAGGACAAGCCAAGGCCCTCAATCAACAAAAAAATGGAGGCTCAGTAGCCAATATTATTAGTGCCGATCAAATTGGTCGTTTCCCAGATGCCAATATTGGTGACGCATTAAAACGAGTTCCAGGGGTGACTATGCAAAATGACCAAGGCGAAGCAAGAGATATTATTATTCGTGGTTTAGCTCCTCAGCTAAACTCAGTTACATTAAATGGAGATCGTATTCCTTCTGCTGAAGGTGATAATAGAAAGGTACAATTGGATTTGATTCCTTCCGATATGATACAAACAGTAGCTGTGAATAAAACACTAACTCCAGATTTAGAAGGAGATGCTATTGGTGGAAGCGTAAACTTAGTTACAAGAACTGCCCCAAATAAATTTAGACTTAGTGGAACCATTAGTGCAGGAACTAATCCTATAAGAGGTAAAGCTTTATATAATGGAAGTTTAGTAATTGGGAATCGTTCAAAAAACAAAGCTGCTGGATTCATTGCTAGTATGAATATCAACGACAATATTTATGGGAGTGATAATGTAGAAGCTGTTTGGGCAACTGCTGCAAATGGTGGAGTATTTGTATCTCAACATGATATTCGAGTATATGATGTTCAAAGAAGAAGAATGAGTTTTAATTTGTCTACAGATTTCAAACTCAATAAAAAAAATACCCTTTTTATTAGTGGAATGTACAATCAACGCAATGATTGGGAAAACCGTTTCAGGGCAAGAACTAGAAATATTGTTCCCTTAGATGGAACAGGCGCTGTGGTTACCTTGCCAACACAAACAATTGCTTCATATAGAGGAGAAGTTAGAAGGGAAACAAAGGGTGGCATTGATGATAAAATAGTAAAAAATACTCGTTTAGAACGCCAGATTGTTACAAATTTTAAAATAAATGGTGAGCATATTATTGGTAAAAATATTTTTGTTGATTGGAGTTCTGGTATTTCCAGGGCAAGTGAAGAAAGACCTAATGAGCGTTATTTAGATTTTAATTCAACCAATATTATTCTTTCACAAGATCTTACCAATCCCGAAAAACCAAATGTTACACCGGTAACCAGAAGAAATATGAGTGCTTTTAATCTCAGAAGAATAAGCGAGCAAGCAGGTGATACTTGGGAGACCGATTGGAATAATAAATTAAACATTAAATTTCCAGTAAAATTATTTAATGATAAAGCAACTACCATAAAAGTCGGTGGCAGATACAGCAGAAAAGAAAAGGAAAGAAACAATATTTTTTATATCTATACAAGAGCAACAGGCAATACTGCACTATCTACTTTGGCCCAGTCGCCAGCATTTAATGCAACAAATTCTGATTATCAAGCAGGTAGCCAGTTTCAAGCTGATAGTTTTGCATTACCAAAAGCTTTGGG
This sequence comes from Sphingobacteriia bacterium, assembly GCA_031422175.1. GTDB lineage: Bacteria > Bacteroidota > Bacteroidia > Chitinophagales > Chitinophagaceae > Sediminibacterium. The sequence continues at coordinate 13,255 of JANOQC010000177.1, forward strand.
AGTATTAAATTTAAAAGACAAAGGCCAGTTTAACGAAACATTAAGCCCAGCTGATTATTTGGGTCAAAATTATACAGCTCGTGAGAAATTATATAATGCTTATATCAGAATAGATCAAGATATAACAGATAAATTAAGTATGATAGTAGGTGCTCGATTTGAATCTACAGAGAATTATTATAAAGGAAATGTGTTGCGAAACTCAAATACTTTAGTAAAAACCAATGATACTACATCAAGATATTCTAACTTTTTACCTAGTATCAATTTAAAATATTTGGCAGGAAATGATTTGATTTTAAGAGCAGCGGTAACAACAGCTATTGCTCGTCCTGCCTATTTCGATCTAGTTCCATATGTTAATGTAAATAGCAACGATCAAACCATAACAAGAGGTAATGCAGCATTAAAAGCTACCAATAGTGTGAACTACGATTTTATGGTAGAAAAATATTACAAGAATGTAGGATTAATTTCAGGAGGTGTATTTTATAAAACCTTAAATAATTTCTTCTATACTTTCTATACAAACAATTATACTGCTGCCGATTATGCTAATGAAATATTACCAATTGTTGGAGGAACAAATCCAATTGGACCAACCGATAAATGGCGTTATTCCCAAGCTCGTAATGGCAATAAAGCAAGATTTTATGGAGTAGAATTGTCTATACAACGTCAACTTGATTTCTTGCCTGGTATTTGGAAAGGGTTTGGTGTTTATTTGAACTATACTTACACCAAGAGTGAAGCAGATGGTATTACATCAAGTGATGGAGTTACACAAAGAACGGGCATTTCTCTACCCGGAACAGCACCACATACATTTAATGGAAGCTTGAGTTATGAAAATAAAAAAGTGGTTGCACGTATAGCTGCCAATTATGCAGCTTCCTATATAGATTTAGTGGGAGCTAGTTCATTTGAAGACAGTTACTACGACAAACAATTTTTTTTAGACGCCAATGCTTCTTATGCTTTTACACCAAGATTGCGCTTATTTGCTGAAATCAATAATATTACCAATCAACCATTGCGTTATTTCCAAGGAACCAAAGAAAGAACCATGCAAGTAGAATATTATCAAATTCGCTGGAATGCAGGTTTAAAATTTGATTTGTTCTAAAATAATATAGAATTTTATAAAATGGAGATTAAACTAATCTCCATTTTTTTTGACCAAGAATAAACTCATTGTATGCGATTAATTAAGATTACATTTTCATTTGTAGCATTTATGGCCATTAATATTGGCTGTAAACAGGTTCAAAAAAATGGAATTGAAAATAGTGTATTGACTTTAAAGCCAGCTATTGTAACTGATACAGTTTTTGAAGACAGTGACGATCCTGCAATTTGGATTAATCCAAATAATCCTTCAGAAAGTATCATATTAGGCACAGATAAACACGATAGTAATGGCGGTATTTATGTATTTAGATTGAATGGTAAAATAGATAGAAGCAGAACTGTAACTGGAATGAGTAGAGTAAATAATATTGATATTGCATATGGCTTATCTATAGCTAAAGGAAAAGTTGATATTGCTGTAGCAACAGAAAGGGGGAAGAATACTATTCGGATTGTAAGCTTGCCAGACATGCAATTTATTGATAATGGAGGCATCCCTGTTTTTGAAGGAGAAAAGGAAAGAAGCCCCATGGGTATAGCAATTTATAAAAACCCAACTTCTCAATTGATGTATGCTATAGTTGGAAGAAAATCAGGGCCTTCCGAAGGGTACTTATATCAATATCAATTAAAAGTTAATGGCGATGGAATTATTGTTGGCGAATTGGTAAGAAAATTTGGAAAGTATTCTGGCAAAAAAGAAATAGAATCGATTGCTGTAGACAATGAATTAGGATATGTGTATTATTCAGATGAGCAAGTAGGCATTAGAAAATATTATGCTGACCCAGCAAAAGGCAATCAAGAACTGGCTTTATTTGGTCAAAATGAATTCAAAGAAGACAATGAAGGAATTTCAATTTATAAGTTCAACGACGGTACAGGATATATTTTAGTGTCTGACCAATCAGCTAATAAATTCAATATATATTCACGAGAAGGTTTAAAAGAACAGCCACATGTTCATCCTAGAATCACATCAGTAAATGTTTCAACCGATCAAAGTGATGGAAGTGATGTAACATCAACAAGTTTTCCAGGATTTAAAGGAGGACTATTTGTAGCCATGTCTACTAATAAAACTTTTCAATATTATCGATGGACTGATATTGCTAAAAAAGCAGGTTTAAAAGTAAAGAGCAATTAAGCAGGCTCTACCCAAGCGTTATGTTCTTTTAATAAATTAACCAATTCGGTTACCGCAATTTCACTGTCTATATTGCGCTTCATAATTTCTTTGCCTTTATACAAAGTAATCTTTCCAACACCGCTTCCTACATAACCAAAATCGGCGTCAGCCATTTCACCTGGCCCATTAACTATACAACCCATAATAGCTATCTTAAGCCCTTTTAAATGATTGGTTACACTTCTGATTTTAGCCGTGGTTTCTTGTAATTCAAATAATGTTCTTCCACAACTTGGGCAACTAATATATTCCGTTTTTGAAATTCTGGTTCGAGTGGCTTGCAAAATGCTAAATGCAGACGAATTGATAAATTGTTCAACAGATGTGTTGATGCTGTAGTTTCTTCCACTAGTATCTTTAACGTCGGCGGTTGATTGTTGTAAATAACTTGTAGAGGACATTCCTAAACAAATGCCATCGCCAAAACCATCTAATAACAATGCACCACATTCAATAGAATAATGAATTAAATGTTCATCAGCTGTTTGCCAATTGCTATCTGTTATTATTACAACCGGATTTTTTATTGCTTTCGAATTCAACTCTATAAACATTCTCCGAATAGAAGGCATTGCATTAAGGTTAGTACTACTTAAGCACAAAACAACAGTTGGATCATTTGCAATAGCCTCTAAATGAGTATAATTATTGATTGCATCAGCATCTGAATAACAATCAAACATAACAATATTCATTTGCTTGCTTTTGTTAATCTCTGATGCATATCCAGCAGAATCGAATATCGGCAAGTATTTTTCTTGATCTGTGCAAATGGCCCATGTTGCAGGATAAACAATTACTTTCAATGTACCTGGCAGGGCAAAGTTCAGTATTTGACTTCCTGTAAATAGATAATCGGCTGCTGCATCACCAATATTCCATTTATCTGTAGTCGCATTATATTTATATCCTATTGATTCAAGATGCGAAGTTTCAATTTTTTCGATTTTACTAAAATCTGCAATGACTACAGGAACTTGATTACCACCAATATTACCAACTTCAAAACTTTTTCTTCTTGAATAATTAAATGGATCGTAGGATAGTTGATCAATTGTTGGTACTAATCCGTTGGTGTAGTGGGTTTGATTCGATGTTAAATCAGGCTGATAACGTTTTACTAAATCCTTACATACCGTAATTTCTAATTCAGGATCTTCCGTTAAACTTACCCTGATTGTATCGCCAATTCCATCTTCTAATAATGTACCAATACCTGCTGCACTCTTTACTCTACCATCTTCACCATCACCAGCTTCTGTAACACCTAAATGCAAAGGATATGATTCTCCAAACTCCCCTTCCATTTGTTGAATTAATAAACGATAAGCCTGAACCATTACTTGAGGATTACTCGATTTCATACTTAGCACAATATTGTGGTAATCCAACGAGCGTGCAATTCGCAGGAATTCCATAGCACTCTCCACCATTCCAATAGCAGTATCTCCATAACGGCTCATGATACGGTCACTTAAAGAACCATGATTGGTTCCAATACGCATGGCAGTTCCATATTCTTTACAAATAAGTACCAAGGGAGAAAATCTTTCGCGAATTCGTTCAATTTCTTCTATATACTCTGCATCAGTATAATCGATTTGTTCAAACTTTTTTTTGTCTACATAATTACCTGGGTTAACCCTTACTTTTTCTACTATTCGAGCTGCAATTTCAGCAGCATTTGGTGTAAAATGAATATCCGCAACAAGAGGTGTATTGTAGCCCCTTTTACGCAATTCATCTTTTATATTTTGTAAGTTCTCTGCTTCTTTTTTTGAGGGAGCGGTAATGCGCACTAATTCAGCTCCTGCCTCAATACAAAGTATGGCTTGTTCAACGGTGGCCATCGTATCCATTGTGTCAGTTGTGGTCATTGTTTGCACCCTTATAGGATGCCCGTTGCCTAACAATAGATGACCGATCTTCACTTCCCTGGTTTTAAGTCGGCTATATTGAGTTAAAGAATTACAATAGACTTGCATGCGATTAATTTTGTTAACGTTTCCCTTCTAGGAATCCTTGTTCTTTTAATATTTGAGTGAGCATGTCAGCTCTAACTTCTATCATATTTAAATCGGCAGGTCCTTCCACATTTAATACAAAAAAATATGGGTGTTTGTTTTCTACAATCCAACCCACCATCCAGCCTAAAGAATTACCATTAGGTAGAAATCCCCAACCTGTTTTGTAACTTAATTGGAAATTGGCATTGGATTGTTGCAACATCACTTTTTTTACTATTTCTTGTGATCTTTTCTGAAACGGTAACTGACCAAAATAGAGTTTTTTTACTAACCCCAATTGTTCGTCCGCAGTTAGTTTTAAGGTATTGTTCAACCAAAAACTATCCACACTTTTTCCAATTAGATGATTACCATACTTTAAACTATCTAACCATTTTTGCATAGTGTCTTTCCCAATTCGTCTTGCTACTTCTTGGAAATAGGGCACAGCTGAAACTTTAAATGCTTCTTCCATGGTTAAGTCTTTATTCCATTCAGGAATTTTTCTTTCTACTCCATCCCATTTAATAACCATTTTCTCATTCACAATTCTTCCTGTTTCGATTCCAATCAATGAATTCACGATTTTGAAAGTAGATGCTGGAAGAAATGCAGAATCTTTATACCGCTTAAGGTTATGAATAGTAAATAGCCCTGTTCCATTATCATAAACACAGAAAGATCCATTCACTTGATGATCATCA
>JANOQC010000178.1:0-10546 GCA_031422175.1 Sphingobacteriia bacterium
GATTAATCGATAAAATGCATGATCACCGAAGTGCCTTTGTCTTGCTGACTTTCAACAGTAATGGATCCGCCCAACATTTCAATAAAATCCTTGGTTAGAATCAAACCCAACCCGCTGCCTTTTTCATTACCCGTTCCTGAAGTACTTTGATAATGTTCTCCGTCAAATAATTTGGATTGCATTTCTGCTGTCATTCCCACACCTGTATCACTAACTGATACCATTACTTTTTTATCTTCTTTATGCGCATATACCGTAATCACCCCTTCCATGGTAAACTTATTGGCATTGCTAATTAGGTTGCGCAAAATAAATCGAATAGCATTAATATCAGAACGAATGAATAAATCTTCGTCCACCAAATTCACCATGATATTCGATTTTAAAGAGCTCATTACTTCAAAGCTCTTAAACATATTACTTACCAATGTTCTTACGTGTACTTTTTCTGTTTCAAAACCCTTGCCCTTCATTTGCATCGAACCCCAGTCTACCAGGTTATTCAGCAACTCTACTGTTCCATCAATTTGTTTTCCCGCCATATTCATCAGTTCGGAAGAATCTTGCTGGCTTAATATTTTTCTGGCATTTAATTCAATAATTGATTTTACGGCACCTATCGGATTACGAACATCATGAGCAATGATAGACAAAATTCTATTTTGTAATTCCATCTGTTGCTGCAATTTGATTCGTTGGGTTTCCAACTGTTTGTTCATCAAATTTTGATCTAACAACTTTACAACTTGCCTTGCCAATGTTTGTAATGTAAAAATTTGTTCGGCGCTGATTTCCCCAGGCTTAGTATCTAAAACAGAAATGGTTCCCATTTTATAACCATTCTTGTTAATCAAAGGAACGCCTGCATAAAACCGAATGAATGGTTCTCCTATAACTAATGGATTGTCTAAGAAACGTTCGTCTTCTGAAGTATCAGTGATTTCAAAAATTTCGGTATCGGCTATAATAGTATGACCGCAAAAAGAGATATCTCTTGGAAATTCATTCAAATCAATTCCTACTTTGGCTTTAAACCATTGTCTTTTGGCATCAATTAATGAAATAAGTGCAATAGGCGTTTTACAAATAGTAGCAGCCAACTGAGCAACATCGTTGAATTCTGCTTCGTAAGAAGTATCCAATACTTCATAACGATGGAGCTCTCTCAAACGCCGTTGGTCGTCGGATGGTATTTGCGGAGGTACCATAAAAAGATTTATTTGCTTAAGCGGCTCCTTCCTTTTTGACATTGAAAGCTATGTTTTCCCTGCCATTAACGTAAAAAATGCCCTTTTATTGGATATACAAAGCAAATTTAGATTGAAGCCCAGGCCGCTAATATTTCTTCAGTATGATTTTTAGTATCTGGCTTATCGATGATTTTACGAATAATTCCAGCTTCATCAATCAAAAAAGTAGTACGAGTGGTTCCCATATAGGTTCTTCCCATAAATTTTTTCTCACCCCATAAATTGTATTTATCTACAATTTTTTTCTCTTCATCAGAAATTAATGGAAAAGGCAACTCAAATTTTTCTTCAAATTTTTTGTGGCTTTTTACACTGTCTACACTCACTCCCAGCACCTGGAAACCTTTTTTAATTAATGCACTGTGGTTATCTTTTAAATTACAAGCTTGTGCTGTACATCCCGGAGTATCGTCTTTTGGGTAAAAATATAATATTACTTTTTTTCCCTTGTAATCTGCCAATGAAATGGGTTTGCCATTCTGGTCTAGCGCTTTAATTGCCGGTGCTTTGCTGCCTTCTTTTAATACTGCCATATTGTTTTATTTGTTTTTAAGGGAAGTTTTGAGCTTCCCGCCTTACATTTGTGCAATTTATTCAAATATCATGCCCAAAGATCAATCAATCAAATCTGTTCTCATCATTGGTTCTGGTCCAATTATTATTGGCCAGGCCTGTGAATTCGACTATGCTGGCTCTCAAGCCGCTAGAAGTATTCGTGAGGAGGGGATAAAAGTAATACTTATCAACAGTAATCCCGCCACAATTATGACGGATCCCATGATGGCAGACAAAGTTTATTTGCTGCCATTAACTGTCGAAAGCATCGAGCAGATTCTAATAGAGAATCAAATTGATGCCGTTTTGCCAACTATGGGGGGTCAAACAGCCTTGAATTTATGTAAGGAAGTAGATGAATTGGGTATTTGGGAAAAATACAACTGTCGTTTGATTGGGGTTGATGTTGCAGCCATTGATACTGCAGAAGATCGAGAGAAATTTCGTCAATTAATGGTAAAGATTGGTATGCCAACCGCTCCAAGCCATGTGGCCAATAGTTTTTTGGAAGGAAAGGAATTTGCACAGCAAATAGGCTTTCCATTGGTAATTAGACCTTCTTTTACTTTAGGAGGAACTGGGGGTGGATTTGTTCATTCAAAAGAAGATTTAGATGCAGCTTTGGATCGTGGCTTAAAGGCATCTCCAATTCATGAAGTATTGGTAGAAAAAGCTGTGCTAGGCTGGAAAGAATACGAATTAGAGCTTTTAAGAGATTGCAATGACAATGTAGTGATTATCTGTACGGTAGAAAACCTCGATCCGATGGGAGTTCATACAGGTGATTCAATTACTGTAGCTCCAGCAATGACATTGAGTGACACTGCATTTCAGGAGATGCGCAACAAAGCCATTTTAATAATGCGCTCAATTGGCAATTTCACTGGTGGTTGTAATGTGCAGTTTGCTATAAATCCGGAAACCGAAGAATTAATTGCAGTGGAAATTAACCCAAGGGTAAGCAGATCTTCGGCGCTGGCTTCTAAAGCAACTGGTTATCCTATTGCAAAAATTGCTTCTAAGTTGGCTATAGGATATAGTTTGGATGAATTAAAAAATCAAATCACCAAAACTACATCAGCTTATTTTGAGCCAGCTTTGGATTATGTTATTGTAAAAGTTCCTCGTTGGAATTTCGATAAATTCAAAGGGGCCAACGACACATTGGGCCTTCAAATGAAAAGTGTAGGGGAAGTGATGGCAATTGGAAGAAGTTTCCCAGAAGCCTTACAAAAAGCTTGTCAGAGTTTAGAAAATGAAGCTGTAGGATTGGGTTATTATGGCAAGAGTTTAATGAAAAGTGATGAATTGGTTGAGTATATTAAAACACCGAAATGGGATCGCATATTTAGAATCAAAGATGCACTTATGCAAGGTTCTACGGTTAAATCAATTGCACAAGCAACGGGTATAGATCGTTGGTTTTTATACCAGATACAAAATATCTGTACTTTAGAAAAAGAAATTGCAACCCATAATATAGATAGTTTGCCTACCCATTTGTTAAAAGAAGCTAAAAAAATGGGCTTCTCAGATATACAGATTTCAAAAATCATGTCTGGCAACAGTTCAGAAGACCAGGTATATGAAAAAAGAAAATCATTGGGCATCACCCGTGTTTATAAAATGGTAGATACTTGCGCAGCAGAATTTGAGGCAAAAACACCTTATTTCTATAGTACGTTTGAAGGATGAAATGATTATTAAGCGTTTAGGCTGCTGTATTTCAGCAGCCTTTTTTATTTTACAGCACAGTATTTGTAAGATATACCTGTATGGCTAAACACGATCAACAAATTTTTCAAACCAACAATCCCAGCAGGTGGCAGCGTTTTAAGTGGGGATCTCGATTGTTGATTTTTTTAATAATCATTGCTATACTTGCCATAGTATTGGCAATAAGAACCGCGATTTTACCTAATATTCCGATTGCTCAAAGTAGGGTCTTTGAAAAAATATTGGAATCAACAACAACCACCGATTCAATAACCAAAGAATTCCAAGGCTTTAGAAAATACATCGATAAAAAATGGGCAAAGGGAAATGGTTGTGGTCAAAATGATAGTTCAATCAATTTATCTTCAACTCATATATTCAATGATAGTATTGGTATAAGAGCGGCATTTTATGTAGACTGGGATCCTCAAGCTTTCTTTTCGCTTAAAAGAAATATTTCTAAACTGAATTTGGTATTACCTGAATGGTTTTTTCTTGATCCGAATGGTGGTGACTCTTTAATTATTAGAAGAGACAAAAGAGGGTATGATGCAATAAAAGCATCTGGTGTAAAAATAATGCCCATGCTTACGAATAATTTTAATGGGAAATGGCAGGGAGATGTTTTGCATAGAATACTTACGGATAAAACCAAAAGAGAGAAACTGATAAATGATTTATTAAATCATATTCTTAAAGAAAAATTTGTTGGAGTAAATATTGATTTAGAAGAGCTAATAGAAACTGATAATGAAGTGCTATCAAATTTTCAAAAAGAGTTGTATGAGAAATTTCATGCAAATAATTTATTGGTATCACAGGATGTAATGCCTTTTAATGAGGATTATGATTATACAACGCTTTCTAAATACAATGATTATTTATTCTTGATGGGCTATGATCAGCACACAACTGATTCTAAACCAGGACCAATCAGCGATCAGAAATGGATTGAAGCAGCAGTTGATCAAATGGCTAAAAAAGTTCCTCCACAAAAAATTGTTTTATGTATTGCAGCATTTGGATACGATTGGCCCAAAGGTGGTATTGGTACTGATGTTACTTATCAACAAGCATTAACCATTGCAAAAGAAAGTGAAGGGAAAATTATTTACGATAACAACTCTTATAATCTACATTACAACTATTGGGATGACAATGATCAACCACGTGAAGTGCATTTTACAGATGCTGCAACAAATTTTAATACACTTCGCTTTGCTACAGAATATGGTTTAGCAGGAACTTCTCTTTGGCGTATGGGTAGCGAAGACAGCAGGCTATGGGATTTCTATCATTTGCCAATGAACAAAGCTGCATTGAAAACTTTTGATTTCAATGAATTTAGTAAAGTAGAAACCAATAACGATGTGGATTTTATGGGCGAAGGAGAAATACTAGATGTTCTGTCTACTCCAACTCCAGGAAAAATTAGAACAGAATTGGATACATCCTGGATGTTGATTAGTGAACAATTTTATGATACGCTACCTACAATGTTTGTTGTAAGACAGTTTGGGAAATCGGATGAAAAAAAATTAGTACTCACTTTTGATGACGGTCCAGATCCAAAATACACCAAACAGATTTTAGACATACTGGTCAAGTATAAAGTGATCGCTAATTTTTTTATTGTGGGGATAGAAGCAGAGAAAAATATTCCACTAGTTAAAAGAATTTTCTGGGAAGGGCATGAAATAGGTAACCATACATTTACGCATCCAAATATGGCAACAGTAAGTAGACAAAGAGCTATCTTAGAAATGGACGCTACTCGATTGCTCATTGAAGCCATTACAGGGCGAAGTACCATTATGTTTCGCGCACCTTACAATGCAGATAGTCATCCCGAAAAAATGGAAGAACTCATACCAGTTGCATTGAGTAGGACCAAAAATTATTTAACTATTGGAGAAAATATAGATCCAGAAGATTGGCAAGCAGGAGAAGTTCCCGATTTTAATGCAGATTCTATTTTCAATAGAGTGGTACGAATGAAAGACTTGGGTAATATTATTTTATTGCATGATGCAGGTGGCGACAGAAGTGCTACTGTTGAAGCGCTTCCAAAAATTATTGAATATTTTCATAAAGAAGGTTACACTTTTACTACTGTTGCCGATTTAATGGGTAAAACAAGAGATGAAGTAATGCCGCCTATTCCTAATTTCAAAGGAAATTACATTCTACGAACTAATTATTATTTAGCTGAATTAGTATACTATATAAGTATGACTTTTTATAGCTTAGTTATTTTGTTCTTAATTTTAGGAACCATAAGACTATTGATTACATTGGTTTTTTCTTTGCTACAAAGAAAAGAGGAGAAACACCAAACAGTGGCAGAAAGTAGCTTTCCATTTGTTTCGATTATTGTTCCCGCATTTAATGAAGAAATAAATGCGGTGAGTTCTTTACAAAATTTATTGAAATGCGATTACCCAAATTATCATATCATATTTGTGAATGATGGTAGTACCGATAATACTTTACAATTAGTAGAAACAACATTCGGAAATAATTCAAGGATAACTATTTTAAATAAATTAAATGGTGGGAAAGCATCTGCATTAAATAAAGGAATAGAATCAACAGAAGCAGCATATGTTGTGTGTATAGATGCAGATACCAAATTGAAATCAGATGCAGTAAGCAAACTCATGCATCACTTTGCTAATTCAAGTGTAGGAGCTGTAGCTGGAAATGTAAAAGTGGGTAACGAAATAAATTTAATTACACGTTGGCAAAGTATTGAATATACTACTAGTCAGAATATCGATAGAAAAGCATTTGCTTATTTTAATGGCATTGCTGTTGTACCTGGGGCTATAGGAGCATTCAGCAAAAAAGCCATTGAAGATGCCGGAGGATTTACTTCTGATACTTTAGCAGAAGATGCCGATTTAACTGTTAGAATTCTTAGATGTGGCTATACAATTCGTAATGAAAATAAAGCCATTGCATTGACGGAAGCCCCGGAAAACATCAAGCAGTTTATGAACCAACGTTTTCGATGGACTTTTGGGGTAATGCAAACATTTTGGAAAAACAGAGATGCGCTATTTAATTTTAATTACAAAGTGTTAGGCTTCATAGTACTACCTGATATTTTATTGTTTAAATACATCATTCCTCTGTTTGCACCATTTGCTGATATATTAATGTTTATTGGATTATTTACGGGAAATGCAAGCGAAATCGGATTCTATTATGCCATTTTTTTAGGTGTAGATATTTTAATAGCAACCATTGCATTTTTATTTGAAAAAGAACCTCTGTGGAAATTAATTTGGCTATTGCCACAAAGAGTTATTTATAGATGGCTGCTTTTATTGGTTTTATTCCGAACAATGCGCAAAGCGGTAAAAGGTGAATTACAACATTGGGGAGTTTTGAAAAGAACAGGAAATGTACAAGATGCCATTTAAAAAACACTTTACTTTGCAACTCCAAAGCATAATTTCAATTTATGAAACTGAAAGACATACAAGTATTAAATGAAAAAGAAACAAGGGGTGGATTTGGTGAAGGCATCCATGAAATAGGAAAAGAAAACCCAAATGTGGTTGTACTTACTGCCGATTTAGCTGGCTCCTTAAAACTTGGACCATTTATTAAAGATTTCCCCAATCGTTTTGTACAAGTAGGTATTGCCGAAGCCAATATGATTGGCATTGCTGCAGGAATGACCATTGGTGGTAAAATTCCATATACCACTACTTTTGCCAATTTTAGCACCGGAAGGGTGTACGACCAGATTCGACAAAGCGTTGCTTATAGCGGAAAAAATGTAAAAATTTGTGCTTCACATGCAGGGTTAACTTTGGGTGAAGATGGTGCAACACACCAGATTTTAGAAGATATAGGCTTAATGAAAATGCTGCCTGGAATGACGGTGATTGTGCCTTGTGATTTCAATCAAACCAAAGCAGCCACCAAGGCTATCGCATCGTATGATGGGCCCGTTTATTTGCGTTTTGGGCGTCCTAAATGGCCCAATTTTACCAAAGAAGATGGATCAGACTTTGTAATAGGAAAAGCACAACAATTAAGCGAAGGAACTGATATTTCTATTTTTGCTTGTGGCCATATGGTTTGGAAAGCCATTGAAGCTGGTAGAATTTTAGAAGAAAAAGGAATCAGTGTTGAAGTAATCAATATTCACACCATCAAACCCTTAGATACTGAAGCAATCATTAAATCTATTTCAAAAACAAAAGCCGCTGTAACTGTTGAAGAACACAATGTGATTGGTGGATTAGGCGACGCCATTGCTCAGGTAGCCGCAAAACATTTCCCTATTCCTATTGAGTATATTGGCACTAACGATACTTTTGGAGAAAGTGGAAAGCCAACAGAACTACTTACTAAATATGGTTTGGATACCCCGTTTATAGTTGCAGCTGCAGAAAGAGCAATAAGTAGAAAATAATTGATGGTGTTTTTTACGGTGCAAGTCTTTCTCTTTTCCAATTTCCATTTACATCAATGGTGTATTTGAGTCTGTCATGCAACCTACTACTTCTGCCCTGCCAGAATTCCATTGCTTCGGGTCTTACAATATATCCACCCCAATGAGCTGGTCTTGGAACCAATGATTCATCGGGATATTTTTCGCTGACTTGTTTAAAATTATCTTCTAAAAATGCACGGTCAGGTATTACTTGACTTTGTGGGGAAACCCATGCCCCAATTCTGCTTCCCGCAGGGCGAGATAAAAAATAAGCATCACTATCTGCAGCAGTAATTTTTTGAGCCACACCTTCAATCCTAACTTGACGTTCTAATTCTTTCCAGAAAAAAAGCAAACTCACGTGGTGGTTACTCGCAATCGATTGTCCCTTACTACTATTGTAATTAGTAAAGAAAACAAAACCATCATCAGTATACCCTTTTAATAAAACAATTCTTGCTGCTGGTTTTCCTTCATTGTTAACTGTTGCCAAGGCCATAGAATTCACTTCATCTATTTCGGCATTAGTAGCGTCCTCCCACCAAGCAGTAAATTGAGTAAATGGTTGAGTTGCAGCATCGGCTTCATCGAAGGATTGAAGCATATAATCTCGCCTAATATCAGCTATAGAAAGAGCCATATTTCTTTTTTACAAAGTTAATCAGAAATATTCATCGTGGTTGCATCATGTTTTCCTGAGATATAAGTATAGATGGCTGGGATTACAAATAAGGTTAATAATAAAGAGCATAAAATACCTCCTACTACTACAATACCCAATGGCATTCTACTTGTTGCAGCTGCACCCAAACTTAATGCAATTGGAAGTGCCCCTAGAGCAGTTGCCAAACTGGTCATTAATATAGGACGTAATCGCTGAGCAGAAGCCTCCAATACTGCCTCTTTTTTATTTAAACCCAATTCTCTTTTTTTATTGGCAAATTCTACAATTAAAATACCATTCTTAGTTACTAAACCAATTAACATAATCATTCCAATTTGTGAGAATATATTAATGGTTTGATCGAAAATCCATAAGCACAATAATGCACCCGCCAAAGCCAAAGGAACCGTAAACATGATGGTAAAAGGATCTCTAAAACTTTCAAATTGTGCAGCCAATACAAGGTAAATTAATATCAATGCTAAACCAAAGGCAAAAGATGTATTAGAAGAACTTTCTTCAAAATCACGAGAAGGTCCGTTTAAAGCTGTTTTAAAACTTTCATCTAATAATTTATCTCCTATTCTTCTCATAGCTTTAACCCCGTCTCCAATAGTCATTCCTTCAGCCAATGAAGCAGAAATGGTAGCCGCTTTAAATCGATTAAAATGAAACAATGTAGGTGGATTAGAGTTTTCAACCAACTTTACAACAGCTGCAAGTGAAATACTTTCTCCTCTGTTATTTCTAACATATAATTTTTCAATATCAGCAGGCTTTTGCCTGTCTTTATAAGCAACCTGAGATATTACTTCATATTGCCTTCCATTCATTATATAATACGCTAAACGTCTTCCACTAAATGCACTGGAAACTACATCTGCAACATCAACAATAGATAAACCAAGATCCTTTGCTTTTATACGATCAATTGTCAATTGAACTTCTGGTTTATTAAACTTCAGGTTTACATCAACGTTTTGAAAAGTCTTTTCTTTGCGTGCTTCTTCTAAAAATTTTGGAATTACATTTTTAATTTTTTCAAAATCCAAATTTTGTAAAATAAATTGAACTGGCAAAGATCCCCTAGATCCTAATCCAACAGAAATAGTTTGCTCTTCTATTGGAAAGATTCTTGCATTGTTAATACTCGGTAATTTCTTACCGATTGCTTTGGCTATCTCCGATTGAGATTTAGTTCTTTTATCTGGGTCAACTAATTTAATTCTTAAAGTTCCTCCATTTACACCCCCACTACCACCAAATCCAGGAACAGCGGCAAATACAAAATCTTTTTCTGGTATAGAGTCAGTTAAATAGTTCAATAGCTTGTCTCCAGTTTCTACCATATAACCATAACTGGCGCCTTCTGGTCCGCTCATTGAAAAACGAATACTGCTTCTATCTTCTAAAGGAGCTAGTTCACTTTGCAAATTGGTGCCAATAAAGAAAATAATACCCATGCATATAGCTACTATAACCCAAGCTATCCATCTTACTTTTAAAAAGGTTGCAAGCAATTTTTTATAGCCATTTTCCATTCCTTTAAAAAATGGCTCTGTCATATCATAAAACTTACCATGCCCTGCATCTTTTCGGTTTAATACTACATTTAATACGGGCGTAATAGTTAAAGAAACAAATGCAGAAATCAATACAGCAGCTGCAACCACTATGCCAAACTCGCGAAATAAACTTCCAACAAATCCTTGTAAAAAAATTACTGGAAGAAATACTACAGCCAAAGTGATTGATGTAGAAATTACCGCAAAGAAAATTTCTTTGCTACCCTCTAGTGCTGCTTTACGAATCGGCAGGCCTCCTTCTAATTTTCTAAAAATATTTTCTGTTACAACAATTCCATCATCTACCACCAATCCTGTTGCAAGTACAATTCCTAATAAGGTT
>JANOQC010000179.1:0-16515 GCA_031422175.1 Sphingobacteriia bacterium
TTGCAAACCAATTTGAAGCAATTAAAACAAATGCGTTTGTTAAATGGGAAACAACTCAATATCATTGAATTACCAATGCCAGATCCTGTGATTTATGAAGATCAATCTTTACCGGCTTCTTATGCAAATTTTTATATCAGCAATAAGTATGTTATTGTTCCAACCTTTCAATGTAAAAAAGATGATGAAGCATTAAAAATAATTGAGGCTGCCTTTCCTGATAGAACAACAGTTGGAATTGATTCTACAGATATTATTTGGGGTCTTGGAAGTTTTCATTGTTTAAGTCAACAGGAACCCTTAATATGAATTAAGAATTAAGAAAGAAGAATTAAGAATTATTAAGGCTTCTTTTATCTTTCATCTTTTATCTTTTATCTTTCTTCTTTCCTGTTAAGTTAGCCTAAATGACGTTTGATTTCTTTGGCTACATCACGGTTTTTAATAGTTTCCCTTTTATCATGTATTTTCTTGCCTCTTGCTAAGCCGATTTCAACTTTTACAAATCGTTTTTCATTAAAGAAAACTTTTAATGGAATCACAGTATAGCCTTTGTCTTTTAATTTGATTTGTAACTTTGCAAGTTCACGTTTATTCAATAAAAGTTTTCGATCATGTACTTCAATATGATTGTTGGCAGTTCCATGAGAATAGGAGGCAATAAATAATCCCCTGATCCATAATTCACCTTCATCGAACATACAAAATGCGTCATTAAAACTTAATTTTCCTTCACGGATTGATTTCACCTCTGTACCAAGTAATACAATACCAGCCTCATATTTGTCTTCTATGTGGTAATTATAATAAGCTTGTCTATTTTGAATACTCAATTTCTGAATAATTGAACTATCTGTGAGAGCTTATCTTTTAGGTTTTTTCTGTCAACAATGAAATCGAGGAAACCATGTTCTAATAAAAACTCACTTCTTTGAAAACCTTCAGGAAGATCTTTTTTAATGGTTTCTTTAATTACTCGTGGGCCTGCAAAACCAATTAAAGCGCCGGGTTCGGCAATATTTAAATCACCCAACATTCCAAAACTTGCGGAAATACCACCAAAAGTAGGGTCGGTTAATAAGGAAATATAAGGGAGTTGTGCATCGCTTAATTGAGATAGTTTACCACTTGTTTTTGCTAATTGCATTAAACTGAAAGCACTTTCCATCATTCTTGCTCCTCCACTTTTGCTAATTACTAAATACGGAAGATGGTGCTGTAAACAATAGTCAACGGCTCTGCTGAATTTTTCACCCATTACACTTCCTAGAGAACCACCAATGAATTCAAAATCCATACAGGCAATTACAATTTCTTCACCATTCACTTTTCCAACAGCAACTCTCATAGAATCTTTGAGATCAGTTTTTGCATGAATATCATCTAATCTCTTTTGATAATTTTTTAAATCTGTAAATCCTAAAGCATCTTTGCTTTTTATATTATCGTAAAGTTCTGTATACACCTGATTGTCAAATAGTAAATCATAATACTCTTCGCTACCAATTCTATGATGGTGATTGCATTTAGGGCAAACAAATAAGTTTTCTTTTAATTCTGTTGTAGTACATATCAAATTACATTCAGGGCATTTATTCCATAAACCTTCAGGTGTTTCTTTTTTATCAGCAGTTGAAGTTAGAATGCCTTTTCTTTTTCTAGTAAACCAACGAGATTTAGTAACTTCTGTTTGTTGAGTTTCTTCTGACCCAGCCAAATTCGATTCAATATCTTCTACACGTTCTTTTTTCATAAATAAAATACAATTGGGAAGATAAATATAGTAAAAATACTTTTATAGGAGGATTTAGGCAAAAAAGGCCGGAATGAACAATTCCAGCCTTTTAAAAAATAATAATACACTAAGCGTTTCGATTGATACAATTTAGATCTTCAAAAGCAACTTCTAAACGTTTGGCAAAACTTTCTTCTCCTTTACGTAACCAAACTCTTGGATCGTAGTATTTTTTATTAGGCTTTTCTGCACCTTCAGGATTGCCTAACTGACCTTGTAAATACACTTCATTCTTTTTATAATACTGCTGAATACCTTCCCAAAAAGCCCATTGTAAATCGGTATCAATATTCATTTTGATTGCACCATAGCTAATGGCTTCTCTTATTTGATTTTGTGGTGAACCACTTCCTCCATGGAACACAAAATAAACAGGTTTTTTACCTGTTTTTAATTCTCTCTCAATAAAGTCTTGGCTATTTTTTAAAATTTCTGGACGCAATTCTACATTTCCTGGGCTATATACACCATGTACATTTCCAAAAGCAGCTGCCACTGTAAACATATTGCCAACTTTACTCAGTTCGGTATAAGAGTAAGCTACATGTTGAGGTTGAGTATATAATTTATCATTTTCAATACCACTGTTATCTACACCATCTTCTTCGCCACCAGTTACGCCAAGTTCAATTTCTATGCTCATGCCCAATGGAGCCATTCTCTTATAAAAAGCTACAGAAGTATGAATATTTTCTTCCAATGGTTCTTCAGATAAATCCAACATATGTGAACTAAATAGGGGCTGGCCTTTCTCTTTAAAATATTGCTCACCTGCATCAACCAATCCACTGATCCATGGCAACCATTTTTTGGAAGCATGATCTGTATGTAATACTACAGGAACACCATAATATTTTGCAACATTGTGAATATGTAAAGCACCAGATATTCCGCCAGAAATATTGGCTTGTAGTGCATCGTTTGTCATTCCTTTTCCAGCAATAAACTGAGCCCCACCGTTAGAAAATTGAACAATTACGGGAGAATTTACTTTTGCAGCAGTTTCTAAAGTTGCATTGATCGTATTGGTTCCAATTGTATTTACGGCTGGTAATGCAAATTGATTGTCTTTAGCATCATTGTACAATGCTTCTAATTCTTTGCCAAATAAAACGCCTGAGCTGTACTTCTTCATGTATTTATTTTTTATGAAGATACAAAAATTCGCTTTAATTGTAACTTAGTCAGGGAATTAAGTAATTTTAGTATCAAATGCATTATTTCTTTTTTCTTTCCAAATAAGCCCCGATTTATATGAACAAAAAATACTTATTGATCATCCTTTATTTATGCTCTATTAATATGGATATCCAAGCACAAACTTTATCAGCTGAACAAATAGTACAAAAAAATTTGAATGCGTATAACAAAAGAGATATTAATGGATTTATTGGGTCTTTTAGTAACGATATTGCCTTATTCAATTATGGAGAAACAAAACCTTCCATTGCTGGTATTGATGCCATAAAAGTATTTTATAAAAAAGTTTTTGATGCTTCTCCCAATTTGCATTCTACTATTGTAAAAAGGATTGTTTTTGATAATAAAGTAATTGATCATGAAAGAATAACGGGGAGGATAGGAACTGAAAAACCAGTAGAAATTGTATTGATATATGAAATCAACAATCAAAAAATTGTTAAAATGACAGCGATTCGCAAATAATGACAGCTTAAGTGATAGGTATGGAAGGTATGATTCTTCAAATTTTCGTTTTCTTTTTGTAGATTTGAATCTTAATTCTATATGTAATAACAAATCATTAAATATGAAATTAGTTAGCATTTTTTCAAAAACATTATTAATCGTAGCCGTAGCAGCACAGTTGTCTTCATCTGTAATTGCTCAAAGAGGTGGACGACCAGGAGGCGGTAGGCCAGCTCCTCAAAGACAAGCTCCTCAAAGACAAGCCCCAGCAAGACAAACTCCACAAAGACAAGCTCAATCAAAACCGACAGTATCCAAACAAAAGCCTTCAAAATCCGGGTTAGGTGAGAACCGAAATAATAATAATAATTCTATTGGAGATAAAAAAAATAATTTTTCTAATTCAGGAAATAAAACCAATAATATCGGTTCTAATAATAAAAAAATAAATATCGATAACAGTAGAAAGAATATCAAGATCGATAATAGTACCAATATCAATATTGGTTCAAATAATCGTGGCAATAATGTTGTTAGAAGAAACAACTATCGTCCCTATGCACGTCCTCCATATATATATGGAGGTTTTCGATACCGTTGTTACAATCCATTTTTCTTTCATCCATATAGACCATTTTTTTGGGGACCCGTGTGGCATCCATGGGGGTTCTTTGTGGCGGCTTTGGCAACTACAGCTATTATTGTTAGTATAGAAAATCAGCAATATCATTATGATCAAGGGGTTTATTATACCCAAAGTAGTGGAGGTTATACTGTTGTTCAAGCCCCTGTTGGTGCAACTATAACAACTTTACCTGCCAATTCAGAAAAAGTAGTGGTAAATGAAACAGTCAATAATTATTATTATGGCGGAACTTATTATGAGAAATCAGAAAAAGGCTACACAGTTGTTCCTCCTACTGCAGGAACAGTTGTAGAACATTTACCTGAAGGTGGGAAGGAAGTGAAAATTGGTGAAATTACTTATGTGAAAGTGGGAGATATTTATTATCAACCTATACAAAAAGATGGAAAAGATATGTATGAAGTGGTTGATGTAGAAGAAGACGACAAAAAAGGATAACCCTAATATTTTTATTTTAAAATCAATAAACAAAAAATAATGAAAATCAATTTTTTCCCTGTAACATTAGCATTTGCTTTTATAGCAATTAGTTGTGGACCTACTTTAAAAGTAACCAATGATTTAGACAAGTCTGCCAATTTTAGTTCTTA
This sequence comes from Sphingobacteriia bacterium, assembly GCA_031422175.1. Taxonomy (GTDB): domain Bacteria; phylum Bacteroidota; class Bacteroidia; order Chitinophagales; family Chitinophagaceae; genus Sediminibacterium. The sequence continues at coordinate 4,679 of JANOQC010000179.1, forward strand.
CAAATCTTTTACTGTTTTTAATTTAAAAACTTCAGGCAGTGTTAGTCAGATCAATGCAGACAGAATTGTTGCTGCCATTCGTGCAGAAATGATTAAGAAAGGATACAAAGAGGGTGGAGATAATGCCGATTTAAAAGTAAATGGAGTAACTATTATTAAAGACAAACAACAAGTATCATCTACTACAAACTATTATGGATATGGTGGTATGTATAGACCTTATGGTTATTATGGTGGTATGGGAATGGGCGGTAGCACTTCAGTAAGTACCTATGATTATAAAGCAGGTACTTTTATTGTGGATGTAATTGATGCAAAAAGCAACAAAATGATCTGGGAAGGAGTAGGAAGTGCAGATTTTGATAAAGCACCTAAGGATCCTGATACAGCAGTTCCTGCAGGTATTGCAAGAATAATGGAAAGTTTGCCAACAAACGGTGCTAAATAATTAATACCTAGAATGATTATAAAAGACCCTTTCTGAAATTTCAGAAAGGGTCTTTTATTTAACGGTATTTATACCAAGATCCTGTGTTTACTAACAGCACATCCTCTTGATCTTGAATCCAACCTTTTTCCATTAATTTTTTCATACCCATATATGTGGCTGACCCTTCAGGAGAAAGTAAAAGACCTTCAGACAATGCTATTTCTTCAATACCCTGATCCATTTCTTTTTCAGACACGGTTATGCCTGTTCCATTACTTTCAAATAATGATGCTAACATCATATCGGTAGCAAATGGATAAGGTACTGCCAGTCCTAAAGCTGCAGAGGGTTTTGGCGCATAATCTTCTGGTAATACGCCGTTTTCGAATAAATATATCATAGGTGAACAATTTTCAGTTTGAACTAAAACAAGACGTGGTAATTTTCCTTGGATCCATCCTAAAGCTTTCATTTCTTTGAAAGCCTTCCACATACCAATTAAACCAGTACCCCCACCGGCAGGATAAACAATAACATCCGGCAATTGCCAATTACTTTGTTCTGCAATTTCATAACCCATCGTTTTCTTGCCTTCTAAACGATATGGTTCTTTCATAGTAGATATGTCAAATGCTCCAGAATCAGCGGCAATCTGACGGGCTAACTTTCCACAGGAGTCAATTAAGCCATCTACTAATATTAAATTAGCGCCATATAACCTGCATTCTTCTTTTAATGTTGCTGCTGTGTGAGTAGGCATAATTACGGTAGCTTTCAAATTGCCTTTGGCGCAGTAGGCACTTAATGCATCTCCCGCATTCCCTGCAGTTGGAATAATGAATTCGGTAATCCCTAATTCTTTGCCTTTTGAAACAGCCATGCTAAGACCCCTTGCTTTAAATGATCCAGTTGGGTTGACGCTTTCATCTTTAATCCTCAAATTGTTTAACCCGATTTTCGAAGACAATTTTTCCAAAGGAAGGATAGGGGTAAAGCCTTCGCCCAAGCTAATAATATGATCATCATAAATTACTGGCAACATTTCTCGATAGCGCCACATATTCAATGGTCTATCAGCAAGTATCGATTTAGAAAGAGTATGAAGGTCGTAATCAGCAGTCAATGGCCGATTACAACATTTGGAAATTGTTTGAATTGTTTGATGGTCATGTTTGTTCCCACATTTGAAACATACCAGATTTTCGATCCTAGATTCAATTCGACTTTTCGTTGAATTCATGATTCGAAACTAGGTAAAGCTAAATAACTATTTGTATATAAATTATTATACACTATAACTTTTAGTTATAAATACTTTTGGCTAATCGTAAGAAAATTGAATTTAAATCGTTGGTTTCTCCCTTGCGTTGAATGAAATAAAACTGTCTTTCAAGTATCAATGATTCGATCGTAATTTCTTTTAATTCCCCTGTTTTGAGTTCCTTAATTACAGAACGTTTTGGCAAAAATCCTAAGCAATCCGATTCAATTAAAAAATTTTTCAATGCTTCGGTTCCTCCCAGCCTCACTTTCACTTGTAAGTCACTTAACTTAATTTTATTTTTTTCTAATTCATATTTCAAAACGGCCAAAGTTCCACTACCTCTTTCTCTTAGTACTATTGGGATTTGTAAAATATCTTTTAATTGATAATTTTTCTTCTTTAATAAATGACTTTTAGAACTACATACAGCAACCACTTTATCTTTTAAAAATGGACTGTATTCAATATTGTTACGTCTTCCTTTCTCCTCAACTATACCCAAATTTATACTCTTATTTAAAAGGGCCTCAACAACCGATTCGGAATTTCTATTGAGTAAGCTAATATCAATTTGTTTGTATTGTAAATGAAAGGCAGATAAAACTTTTGGTAAAATATACAATGCTACGGTTGTACTTGCGCCTAACTTTAAATTACCTTTCGCCTGAACACTATCATGAATGATGGACAATTCATATTCAGTTCTATCTTGAATATCTTTCACTTCTAATAACTTATTCAATAACAAGCTACCGGCTTTGGTCAATTCTAAATGAAGTCCTTTTCGTTCAAATAATTTAGTTTGATATAATTCTTCTAATTGTTGGATATGCTTACTCACTGCAGGTTGTGAAATAAATAGTACTTGACTGGCTTTTGAAAAACTCAATTGTTCACCAACCGCTATAAACACTAAATGCCTGATTGAGATCATTTCATTTATTTTGCCAAACTTTGAATTACATCGTATTTAGTAACAATATGGAAATCACCTTTTTCGTCTTTCGCTAAAACTGCTCCATTCTCTTTATTAATTAAAGTGCCGATCTTTTCAACTGGTGCAGAAAAATCTACAATAGGAAATGCGGGTTCCATAACACTTTCTACAGTTGCCATTTTAATATCTGCACTATTGAATACTTTTAAGAATAACCCAACTTCACTGATACTTCCTACAGGCAAATTGTTTTGAAAAACGGGTATATGTTCAATATCATATTTCTTCATAAGTTCAACTGCATCAGCAACAGTATGAGAAGCTTCAACAGTAACCAATTTTGTGCCAGCCCTACCACTAACAATATCTTTAAATGTTTTCACTTCCAGAAAACCTCTTTCCATCATCCATTGGTCGTTGTAGATTTTACCTACATATCTACTGCCATGATCATGAAATACACAAACTACAACATCATCTTTTGTTAGTTGATCTTTTAATTGAATTAATCCTTGTAAACAACTTCCTGCACTATACCCACAAAACAATCCTTCTTCCTTAGCAATTCTTCTTGCCATTATTGCGCCATCTCTATCTGTAACTTGTTCAAAATGATCAATTACACTCATGTCATAATTTTGCGGAAGAAAGTCTTCGCCAAACCCTTCACTGATATAGGGGTGTACAAAACTCATATCAATATTACCTGTTTTGTAATAATTGGTTAATAATGATCCATACACATCAATCGCCCAAACTTTAATGTTCGGATTCTTTTCTTTTAAATACATTGCTGCACCAGTGATCGTTCCACCAGTTCCTGCAGTACAAACAAAATGGGTAATTTTTCCTTCCGTCTGTTCCCAAATTTCTGGGCCTGTACTTTCATAATGGGCTTGTCTATTAGCCAAATTATCGTATTGGTTCATGTACATAGAATTAGGAATTTCTTTCCCTAATCGCTTTGCTACACTGTAATAGCTGCGAGGATCTTCTGGCAATACATTGGTAGGACAAACAATTACTTCTGCGCCAACGGCTTTTAAAATATCTGCTTTTTCTTTTGATTGCTTATCAGTTGTAACGAATATACATTTATACCCTTTAACACAAGCTGCTAATGCTAGCCCCATACCTGTATTACCACTGGTTCCTTCAATAATTGTACCTCCTGGTTTTAGTTTACCCTCTTGTTCGGCAACTTCTACCATCTTCAAAGCCATTCTATCTTTAATGGAATTTCCTGGATTAAAGTAATCCACTTTTGCCAAGATAGTTCCAGGCAAATCTTTTGAAACCTTATTTAATTTGATCATCGGTGTATTTCCGATGGTTTCTAATACATTGTTCTTCCACATAAAAACTAACGCTTGTTTGCACAAAGGTATAGTTTTGAAATTAAGGTTTGGTGGCTTTGTATTGAAAGTCTAAAGAAAAATTCTCGGGAAACTTAGGCGTTATATTGCTATAGAATTCCATAATTTCTTCCATTGTTTGATTGAATTCTACTGGTTGAATAACTTTTCCAATACCAGCTGTTTTTGTTGCATAATCAACATAACCTAGTAGGATGGGCACATTAGCTTGTTGTGCTACATGAAAGAAACCAGTTTTCCATTTATCTCTTTTACTTCTGGTTCCTTCAGGTGTAATCACAATGATCAATTCATGATGTTGATGAAATAATTCAGTCATTGCTTCTACAAAACTAGGACGATTTCCATCTTTTCTTGGTGAACGATCTATTCCAATCGCTCCTAATGGCTTCATGATAAAATTGAAAGGAAAGCGCATCCATTCTTTTTTAACAGTGAATCTTATTTTTAATCGATAGATGGAAAACGCTGCCATGCAATACCAAAAGTCCCAATTACTAGTATGAGGAGCTGCTATGATAATGCATTTTTGTATTGATGGAGGAAGATGATGATCTACTTTCCAACCTGTTTGTTTGAATATAAACAGGCATACGCTTCGAATCATGTAAATTATTTGATTTGTTATGCTTTAAATGAATCGGCCATTTTTGTACAAATATCTGTAGCAATCATTTTTGTTGCTACATGAATCATATTTTCAAATGCTTTTGCTGTGCTAATTCCATGACCTATGATTACAGGTTTTGCAACACCTAAAACAGGTGTACCACCATAGTTTTCATAATGAAAGCGGCTAAAGAAAGGATCAGTTTCTAATCCTCGTTGCTTTGCTATATCATATATAGATTCGGCCATCTTCAAGACTATATTTCCAGTAAATCCATCACAAACCATTACATCGGACTTGTCTGAAAAGAAATCTCTCCCTTCAATATTTCCAACAAATTGTATTTTATTATTTTCTTTTAATAGGGGATATGTTGATTGTGCTAAGATATTTCCTTTGCCTTCTTCTTCTCCCACATTAATTAAACTAACAGAAGGATTATTGATTCCTAAAATATGTTCAGCATATAAACTTCCTAAGATAGCAAACTGGTTAAGTAACTCTGGTTTACAATCTGCATTTAAACCAACATCCAATAAAACGCCTGTTGATCCGTTAATTTTTGGCATGATCGTAGCAATGGTTGGACGGCTAATTCCTTCAATGACTTTGATCGTAAACATTGCCCCAACAAGCATGGCACCTGTATTGCCAGCACTAATAAAAGCATCGATTTTTCCGGTAGTTAAAAGATGGAAGCCAATTGCAATAGAAGATTGTTTTTTCTCTTTTAAAGCCTTGGTTGGATGTTCGTGATACCCAATTACTTCTGGTGCATGTATAAAATGCAAATTAGGTGATGATACTTTGTACTCCTGAATTAAAGGTTGTACAACAGCTTCATCACCTATACAAAATATGGTTACTGGCTCGATAGTATTGGACATAAAGAGTTGAATACCTTTCACCGCTTCTAACGGTGCAAAATCTCCACCCATCATGTCTAATCCTATATTCATGCAAGTAAGCTACTTAAATAAATTGATCTAAAAGGTTATGCTTTTAATGGAGCTTTTTCAGCAACCAATTTACCTTTATAGAACAACTTACCTTCGCTTACATGTGCACGATGGCGTACATGAGTTTCTCCTGTAGTGCTATCTTTGCTCAAGGTAACTTCTTGTGCAACATAGTGTGTTCTTCTTTTAGCACTTCTCTGCTGTGAATGTCTGCGTTTTGGATTCGGCATTGCTCAATTTTTATTGTATCAAAAAAAACTTATTCTAAATCTTTAAATTTTTCCAACCCTTTCCAAAGAGTAGGAGTATCTTTTTGTGCTGCTTCTTCCATCTTCTTCAATTTCTCCAGCACTTCTTTATTACATTTCGGTCCACCAATTTCTTCGGGCTTACACATTTTTTGTAGTGGTAAACTTAAGTTGATAAACTCATAGATCCAATCCGCTAAATGTAAATGACTTTCCCCTCTGCTGATATAATAAACATCTGGATCCTCTTCCTGTTCATTCATTTGGTTGGGTTCGTCTACCATTTTAACAATGATATTAAACTCATCCCATAATTGAAATGGAATTCCATTTCCACATCGATCGCAGGCTGATTCAACCTTTCCATCGATATCAAATTTCAATAATAGGAAGCCCGTTTTCTTATCCAAGCTTAGCTTGATATTGGTCTCACATTTTTTAAAATCCTGCTCACCATATGTAACAAAGAACTGATCATCCACCCTAAATTCATATACATGAACTCCCGGCTTCAAACCCACAAAAGCGATCTCAAATTCGCGCCGATTACTCATATCCACATTTTAAGGGTTTGCAAAGGTAGAAAAAAGCCCTGAATTTGCCAAAGTAAACAAGAAATACATATTTAGCCTTTCAGCAATTATATATTTGTACAACTTTAAGCAATGAGTTTCTCTATAATTATTCAAGAAAAAAGCATTAAAACCAATTTTTGGCTCATTATGGGTTCATTTTTGGTGTATTTAGTAGGATTTTATACTGATTTTGTGGAAAAATGGTATTCGCTTGGGTTTTATCCACTTTATTCAAAAGGGTTAAGATTGATTACTAATTGGGTTGAATTTAGCGTTGGGGACCTTTTATATGTAGCAATTTGCGGTTGGATCATTATTCGAATCCTACAATTTTTAAGGTTGATCTACCGAAAAGGAATTGGATGGAGCATTCTTTTTCAATTTTTAGGATATTTAATTAAGTGGATTTGTATCGTTTATATATGCTTTAGTATTTTTTGGGGATTGAATTATCAACGGCAAGGAATTGCCCATCAATTGCAAATTCAAAATGACCATTATACAAAGGAGGAAATAACAGCTATAACGAATGATTTAATTGAAAAAGCAAATTATTATAGAAAAGCTTTGCAAACAAATAAGCTTCCTGATTATTCATTTGATCAAATTAAAAATGAAGCAATAATTAGCTATAATAAAATCAATCCTTTTTTTCAATTCTTAAATTATCAATCAAGTAATATTAAAGTTAGTAGCTATAATATGATTGCTGACTATATCGGTTTTACAGGATATTATAACCCATTGACTGGGGAAGCACAACTAAGAAATGATATCCCTACTATATTGATTCCTTTTACAACTTGTCATGAAATAGCCCACCAATTGGGATATGCAAGTGAAAGTGAAGCGAATTTTATTGGCTTTTTAACTGCATCTAATTCCGACAATCTTTTTTTTAAGTATTCTGCTTATCTCGAAATGTTGAATTATGCTTTACGTGAGCAGTTCATTGTATATGCAAGTGATAGTAGTTTTAAAGATTTGGAAACTTTGATTGAATTTAATAAAAGTCATATTGACACATTGGTAAAAAAAGACCGAAAAGAAATCAGACAGTTTTTTAATCAACGAAAAAATAAAATTTCTCCAATTACTGCAAGTTTATACGATCAATACCTTAAATTGAACAAACAAATGTCAGGAATTAACAGTTACAATGAAGTGATTGGCTGGTTAATTGCATACAAAAGAAAGAAAGAGAAAATTTAAAATAATAAATGTCAATCAATGAATAATTTATTTAAGTTAATAGTTGCATTAATTTTTACAATTGGCATTGGTTCACTAGGTGCTATTTTCACAGTAAACGAAATAACAACTTGGTATCAAACAATCATAAAGCCAAGCTTTAACCCTCCGAATTGGTTATTTGGTCCTGTGTGGACAATTCTGTATGCTTTAATGGGGGTCTCCTTATTCTTAGTATGGAAAAAATCGCCATCAACAGATCGAAATTGGGCAATAGGAGTTTTTATGATTCAATTTGTTTTAAACTTTTGTTGGTCGATTATATTCTTTAAATACCACTTATTAGGATGGGCATTGATTGAAATTTTAATAATGTGGGTTTTTATTTTACTCACCATACTTTTTTTCTATCAACATTCTAAAGTAGCTGCAATATTGTTGTTGCCCTATTTATTTTGGGTGAGTTTTGCTACAATATTGAATGCTGCCATTTTCAGGTTAAATTAATTGTTTAATTAAAACTGATTCTTCCACATCATACTTTCTATTGGCTTATCGGGCTGGCCACTGTATTTTGCATTTTTCTTTTGATTATAAGATGTTCCAATTTCTCCATCTACAGGAAAATAAATTAATTGTCCGATAGGCATTCCTTTATATACTTTAACTGGTTGTTTACAAGAAATTTCTAAAGTCCAGTTACCACAAAATCCAACATCTCCTTTGCCGGCTGTTGCATGAATATCTATTCCCAATCTACCAGTAGATGATTTGCCTTCTAAGAAAGGAACATGAGCATGAGTTTCGGTATACTCTTCAGTTACTCCAAGGTAAAAACCAGTTGGCTGTAAAATATATCCATCATCTGGTATTTCGAAATACTCAATCTTATTGTGTTGCTTAGCATCTAAAACAGCGTCTACGTATACCGCCAACCATTTTCCTAAATGCACATCGTAACTATTGCTTCCTAAATCTTCCCTATTATAAGGGGCAATTTTGATGGTTCCTTTGGCTATTTCTTCTAAAATACGTAGATCACTTAAAATCATTATAATTACTTTTATGATTGAATTGCAAATAAATTGTAATTCTGCAATATATAAACGCAACCTTCCTGCTTTGCCAATCAATTATCAACAAAATATCAACGATACCACCAAATTAGCTGTTTGGAAAATTAATGAAACCGAGTCATTTTTTCTTGAAAAAGTACGGCTGCATCAGCCAGTAACTCATCCACATAAGCGTTTACAACACTTTTCAGGTAGGTATCTTCTGCAATATTTATTCCCAAATTTTCCGATGGAATTGATCGAAATTGCCGATACAAGAAAACCATTTTTGCCCGATGATCTATATCATTTTTCTATTTCGCATTGTGGTAATTTTGCCGCAGCAATCGTTAGTGAAACTTGTAGGGTGGGCATTGATATTGAATTATATACTCCTCGCGTAGATAAGATTAAGCATAAATTTCTACACCCAAATGAATTAAAAGATTGGAAAATTGATGAGATTTCTGATGAAAAAAGAATGGAGACCCTAACTTTATTATGGAGTTGTAAAGAAGCGATGTTTAAATGGTGGGGAAGGGGAGACGTAGATTTTAGTGAAGTGATGCGAATTGAAGCAAGTGATATATCCGAAAAAGGAATATTAAAGGCAAGATTCACGAAAAATGAATTTGATCAAGAACTTATACTTTCCTATCAACTTAATAATTATCTAAGTTTGGTATGGTTGATTTCGGAATAGATTTAGGTATAAATACCTATTTTCTATTTCAAAAACTGCATTAATTTTGTACAATGGAACACATCATTGAAGCAAGACGTTATCTAGATAATGCTAGAAGTATATTGAAAGATAAAGCAATATTGGAAGGTAATTACTATCAAGATAAAAAATATGTTCGCATGGCAGGATATACAGCTTACACTGGAATATTGGTCGCTTTGGATGGATTTTTTGAACACAAGGGAAAAAAAAGGAAAAGCAAAGAGTGGTATATCGACCAACTGGTTCAAAGAAATAAAAAGATGGTTCAGCTATTTGAGGACGGTTATTATATTTTGCATCTGTTAATGGGATATGACGGGTCTAAAAATATGAAGGTAGCTAAGGAGGGGTTAAAAACTGCCGAACAATTGATCGATTGGGCAGAAAAAAATGCAATAAAATTTCGCTTAGAAGAAATAAATTAATCTGCTATTCTATTTCTGGTTTTAGTTACTTGTTTGAGTAATTTTAGTAAAGCTTGTTTCATATGGGTTTTTAATAATTGTCCCATTGTTGTTGCTTTCAAATATTGATCATTGTGAAAATGTTCTGCTAAAGATATTTTAAGTTCATTTATTTTTTCTGGTTTAGAAATTGGGTCATCATTCATTATGTCTAATAGCTCTTTGATTCTATACCTTGAGGAGACCAATCTAAATGTCATCATCGTTTTTTCTTCAGCCTGGTATTGTTCAATTGATTGATGGTTTAAATTTTTCATTACAATTTTTACCAATTGTTGGTTCTCTTTAAAAAATTGTGGTAGGTATAAATTTTTTCTGCCCTCATACGATTGTTGATCAAAATCAATAGCCCTTATTCGGTATTGAAAATCTTCGATATCTGGAATAATATTCACCACAAAATTATAGGAACGCATATCACCTAATAATTGAACAAAACATCGTTCGTTGAATTTTACAAATTCTTTTGCCAATCTAATTTGATTGGTTTGCTTACTGTTTAAATAATCTGCAATAAATACATCTCCAGGAATTCCAGGTATATGTTCTTCAATCAATGTTTCCTTACAAGTAAAATAAGTCATTCGGTTAGGGGAGAGGAGGTGCTCTAATTCTAAACCATAGACCCTACTGGCATCTGCCTGTTTAATATAATAATGGTCGTAGTTGTCGTTAAACTTATTGATAATTCTTATTCGAAATGGCTTGCTGTTTCCAAAAAAACAATAATCAATTCTGGCTACATCTAAATGGTCGATATAGCTCATGTCTCCTTCTGTTTTTAAAATAGCATATACTTTAATTAAACTCTCTCGCAAAAACTTCCATTCATGTAAATCATAAGAAACTTTTTCCCATGCTGTTTCCAATCCATGTTTGTCCTTTAATGGAACTGTGTAAGTAAATCGTTGCAAATCGCTATAAGCAAATGGTAATTTAACCTCTCTGCCATATTTAACTAAATATTTTCGTAGGTCATCTTTTATTGGATAAATCGGTTTCTTCCTCGAAGGTTGCTCAGTTTGGCCACTGTGGTTAATATGGTCTATAAAATTAATCAAGTAATAATGAATCGTTATCGTCTTCTAATAAATTTAAATTCACAGCATCTGCACCTGCAATCCCTTCTACAGAACCTTTTATATGTGCAGCATTCAATAATATTTTATCTAGCTGTTTCTCTCTTGCTTTCCACATTTTTTCCATAGCGTCTCTTTCTTTTTGGATACTTTGACGCATGCTTCTATATCCTTCACTAATAGCTTTCCATTGTTCACTAAACTCAGATCCAATTAAATAATCATATAACATCACCATTTTATCGCCCTTATTTTCTTGACTTTTTTTTGCATCAGCAATTTTCAGTAAGGCATTTCTAAGGAGTAAGGCAACTGATCTAACTTCTGAAAAAGTACAGATATAAACGCCCTCTTTCTCCCCAAAACGCTCCATGTCTTTTGGCAAACTTTGTGTTACAATTACAGCTACATCTGCACCGAAATGGCGCATGTCTTTTTTCAGTTTTTCTATCCATTCGTTGGCAAAGTCTTTGGTTCTTTTACTTTCATAAATAATTTTTCCAGATTCATTGCCAAATTGATTCCGTACAAGCTGAATACAATCCGCACCTCTAACTCCTTTGCCAATTGCTTCAATTTTATCAAATGGAAAACTACTTTCTAATAAAGCTTCAAGTATTAATTCTTGTACTTCTCCTTGTAATTGCATACTGCCTTGTTCGGCTTTACGTTTCATTTCTTCAATGAGCTTATTTTGATCATCTTTTTGCTTTTCTAATTCTTTAATGCGTAAAGTAAAATCCTGTTCCTTTAAACTCAGTTTTGCAGCCTCTTCTTTCAACAATTGCTCTTTTAATTTCTCTCTTTCCTCCATCAACTGACGTTGAAGGGTAATTTGCATTTCTTCCTCTCTATTCTTTAATTGTTGTTCTTTTTGTAAAAATTCTAATTCTTTTTTTCTGGATTCTTTTAATTTAATTTC
>JANOQC010000180.1:0-1951 GCA_031422175.1 Sphingobacteriia bacterium
AATAGTAACCAAAACGTTCCCACATTTCGGATAAAAACAAGTAAGGCAATGCTTTAGGATGAGTTTTCCACATAATATTGAAATTTAAAAAATAAACCTACAACTTCGCGAAGGCTAATTGTAGGTTTGAAAGATATAAAAAATATTTTTAAATAAATTATCTGTCTAACTCAGGGATTACTTCCAGATGGTCATTGTGCATTCTTTTTTCTAACCATGAGCTTAATACAAAAAGAATGGCAGCAGCAGCACCTGACATTATTATAAATAATATAAAAAACTCATACAAGTTAGTGATTTGAATTCCTAGAAAACTAGTTGCTCCACCTGTACCGTCTTCTCCTCCAGGAATTAATGCGCTAAGGGTTCCTGCAAATTTATTAGCAGCAGCATTTGCCAAAAACCATGTTCCCATCATTAATGAAGATAAGCGTAATGGTGCTAGTTTTGAAACCATTGACAATCCAATTGGTGACAAACACAATTCTCCAATAGTATGAATAACATATAAACCGATTAACCACCACATCGATACTTTATCTCCTAACCCTAACCCTTTTACTGCTATTGCAATTACTACATATCCTAATGCAACAAGTCCTAATCCTATTGCCATTTTTTTAGGTGAAGATGGTTCAAGTTTTCTTGCATATAAAAAACCCCAAACTATAGTCATAATTGGTGCAAGTGCTATAACCGCTAGTGGATTTACTGATTGGAAATATGAAGCAGGCATTTCCCAACCAAAAAGAGTTCTTTCTGTTTGTCTATCAGCAAACAATGTTAATGAAGCTCCGGCTTGTTCAAACGCACCCCAAAAGAAAATTACAAAAAAAGCAAGAATAAAAATCACTGAAATTCGTTGTGTTTCAATTTTTGACAAACTTTTATCACTAAAAATTAATATTGGCATCAATACCATAGCTCCATAAATAAAGTAGCTAATGATATCCAAATCACTTTTAAACATTTGTTTGAAGTTCAGCATAAAGAAGATAATGGCAATGGAGCCAATTATCATTCCGATACTTTTAGCATCTAATTTTTTTACAGGCAAACCAATTTCTTTTCCTTCTTCAGAAATAAGATACTTTTTTTGACCAAGAATAAAAGCTACAAGGCCAATAATCATTCCGATTCCTGCTGCTAAAAATCCCCATTTGAAATCCATAGAACCGCAAACCAAGGGAGAAAAGAATGCTCCTAAATTAATTCCCATATAAAAAATGGTGAATGCACTATCAATTCTTCTGTCGTTGGCAGGATACAATTGTCCAACCATCGTTGAAATATTTGGTTTGAAGAAACCATTTCCAATAATAATTGCTGTTAATCCCATCCACATTAATGAAACGCCACCGTTGGCACCTGCAGAAGCGCTAAAAAACATAAAAAACTGACCAATTGCCATCAGTAAACCTCCAATTACAATACTCCGTCTGTTTCCTAAGAATTTGTCACACAAATAACCTCCTAAAAGTGGTGTTAGATAAACTAACCCTGTATAACTCCCATAAATTTCAGATGCATCTGCATCCTTCATTAATAATACTTTTGTCATAAACAAAATGAAAATTGCTCTCATTCCGTAATAACTAAATCGTTCCCACATTTCTGTAAAGAAAAGGAAGTACAATCCTTTTGGATGTCCTGTTTTTACTGCTGTTTCACTCATAATAGTTGTTTTAGTTTTTGTTTTGATTAATTATAGTTTTTCTTTTAAAAGCTAATTTTTTTGAATTTCCATCTTCACAATTTGTGATGATATAATTAAATTTATAATTTCTCTTTTATAAAATTAGTCATTTTATTGTACAATTGAATTCTGGTTTTTCCTCCAGAAATACCGTGATTTTTATCAGGATAAATCGCCCAATCGAATTGCTTATTGGCTTGTACTAAAGCTTCAATCATTTGCATTGTGTTTTGAACATGAACGTTATCGTCGGCT
>JANOQC010000181.1:0-1891 GCA_031422175.1 Sphingobacteriia bacterium
GGTATCCAATGGGGGACATGGAACTGCTATTATTACCAGCTATAAAGATAATTTTCTACTTGTTACAGCATCACATGTAGTGAAAGCTCTTGATACGTCAACACTCATATTTTATTTTGATATAGCAGCAGTAAATACGAACATTAGCATCCCTGCAAAAAGTAAAAAATTAATGGATTTATTTCCATTAAAACCTGTCAATTTTATGTCTGAGCATATAGAGGGCGATGTTTGCATAATCAAGCTTTTTCCTAAAACCAGTATTGATTCTGCCTGGTTGAAAATTGTTTCTTTGCCTTTTGAGTGTATAAATCCAGATCTAGAATCGATATCTAGAGACTTTGATATAACTGTATACGGGTATCCATTGTATGACAAAGATTTATTTGAACCAATCACTTTTAAAACTACATTATCAAGTGGCATTATGAGGCTAAATAGAATAGACACTAAAAAATTATCATATTTTTATTTGCTGCAAGACCCCGGCATGCAAGGATTTAGTGGTGGGCCTGTGTTTATCGGCGCAGAAACAGAGGGAATGGTGTTTGGTCCAAATAAAACTTTGCTGATTGGTCTTGTTCATGGGACTTTTGGTGATGTAAGCGGAGGAAAATATGCCGCAATAACACCATCTGCGTACATTGTTGACCTAATCAAATCTAACTACAAATAAAACAAGGCTTGATACACGCCTTTAGCTAACTCAAGCTTGCTGCTATGCTAGCAAGTGAATACATCCTAATCATTTTGTTCGTTATCTGAAGTAGTTCGTTTAGACGTAATTCTATTGAGTTATAGTTCTTATCTTCAACCTCGGGTAATATATTGGCCGCAGTTCCGGACTTGGCACAGTAAATTCCAGCATAGCTGCTAGCTCCGGACGTTAGCGCAAATGACAATCTGAACCAAACTATAAATCCTAAATGCTCAATTTTTTGGTATTGCTATTCAACTTCACTAATTTGGCTTTAGCTAATCATGTCTTTAGAGGCCAAGCTGTCAGTTAGGCCACAGGATATAGGAACTGCTCAATGCCCAGTATGTTAGAAGAAAACCAGAAGATACCTTAAGAGTTAGATTGATATCCAATGAATAATAAAATCAGTGCTTTAAAACTTCAACTTTTAACAGGTATAAGTTTTTTATTAGTTCTAATCCCAATCCTATTATGGGGTTTATGGGTTTATTGTTCTAATTCACAAAGCAATCAATATGACAGTGTAAAAATGTATAATAGCTATTTTCCAGAATTCTTAAATGGACGATATACTATCTCATTCATTTCTTTGTTGTTTAGTTTTTTAGGGATTATTTTATCATCAAGGTATTTATACAAAAGGACTTCTTTTCTAAAGGTCATTAACTTTGTTGTACTTTTTTTAGGAATTATAATGATGATGCTATCGCTGTTTTCATTAATGTAAACCATTCTGAAATTAATTTTAAAACTTCCATATAAGTATGAGAATCGTTTTTATTTCAGCCTTCGTTTTGCTGACCTTAGTTGCCAATACTCAAACCAATACCTATTTGGAAGACTTGCGTGTATTAAAATTGGCAGTAGAAAAAACGTCATCATTCAAAGCCAAAATAAAGGGGGAGAAGTTAACATCATACAACGATTGGATAGGTCAGGTGCTTGCAATTATTTCGAAATAATGATGAATTCCATTTTTTGATACACATCAAATTTATGTAAAGCCTTCATACCCAACTTTGCACTTTAAATAGTTTAAATCATTTAACAGCAAGTAGTATGAATCTTCCCGAGATGTTCAATCATTTTGTAGACGCTTTAATGGAACACGCCGTTCAGTATGCATTGTATGCCATTCCTTTCTTTTTGGTATTCTGGATCATTTTTAAGAAACGTTTTCAGCGGATTCGT
>JANOQC010000182.1:0-24581 GCA_031422175.1 Sphingobacteriia bacterium
ATAAAATTGTGCATCGCGATGGTACCGCCCTAATTTAAACCCATCAAATCCTTTAAATTGGCAATTCACTAAAACAGTTTTTGAATCTTGGTGCTGAGATCCGTCATGCCAAATTGCAGCTGTTCCGCTTTTACTTATAAACAAACAATTTTCGGCGTAAGCCCATCCCCTTGGGCAATAAAAATCAACCCCTCCTTCTAGAATACAATCTTTAAAATAAAACAGTCCATCAATGGTATTCCATGGGCTCATGGTATCTCCACCATAAGCTGAAAATCGACAATTAACAAATGCCAGTTTAGTAGCATTGAAACTTCTGAATGCCATCTGGTGCCCGTTTTGTTTGATTGTTTTTTTTCCGGAAGAGTCAGTATTACACTGGATGGTTATTTCGTTTATGTTTTCAAACCCATAATTATTTCTGATGGTTAAATTAGCAAACGAAATATGTTCGCTAGAATCAATATTTACCGTTGCAACACCCCAATCATTGAGATTGTTACATCGCCATTGGTCTCTTGCAATGGATTGAGTAATCAATACGCTATCTCTGCTTTCTCCAACAAATTGAATAAAATTATTTTTTATCAATAACTTTTCTTTGTATTCACCATTCTTAATATAAATAATTACAGCATGGGTATTATTAGCAGCTATACTATTTATTGCTGCTTGTATTGAATGATAATCAGCTTTACCTTTCAATGCAACTGTAATTTTGTTTTGAGCAGAAAGCCCAATACAAAAAGGATACACAAATATTAATATTGCTATTCTTTTTATCAATCTATTGTATCAATTTAGTTAACAGCCATTTTGTTAATTCTTTTGTAGCGGTAAAATTTTGATATTCAGCTGGCAATTTCCTACCATCTACATATTCATTGTATAACCATGGATCTCCAATGGCAAAAACTTTTCCTTTTCCATAATTACATGTGGCAATAATAGTATCATTGTTTTTTAATGCCAATACTTTAGATGACGCTGATACAAGTATGGTGCTAATTTCTTTTATATGCAATTTTGGTCCAGAAGGAAAAATGGTGTTCCCTTTATTGATGTAAACAGCCCCTGTTTCAAATTCATTCCCTTTTACCATATTAATACTTTTATTGGTAAACTCCAGGCCAAAATGTTTTGCTAATATATTAAAATGAGTCAAATCGCAGTTATTACTATCATTGGCCATCATTACTAATACGCCCCCACCTTTTACCCATTCCGTTATTGTATTAGCTGATTGATTATCCATATAATTAGGATTGGGATTATCCTTAATATGGTCTGGGTCAACAATAATATAAACACCATTTTTTGGAAGATTGATTTTTGAAGGTGCAATATCCAATGATTGCAAAACTGCTCCTTGATGTTCGAATATACTGCCCCAAAAAGAAAAACCACTATTGGTTACATCTTCCCATGTATAATGCCATCGAGCCAACTTACCTGTTACATCCTTTTTCCATTCATTATTAAAAAAACGATCTATTACAACAGTTTTACTTTTTGCTATCGGATTCATAGAGGCCAACTCCATTTCTATACTAGCTTGAATAAATGCGCCCATCCCTTTAGGATCATTCACTACAACGGGTTCGCTCATATAGTATTCAAAACTTCCATCTCTATAAGGCTTACCGCCCAAGCCAGACACACTTACTGTTCCATGTAAATTGGTTTGCCCATTTTCTATTTTAATAAAATTCGCAACAAGCCCTTTATACCCTTTTTTTGCTGCGGCAATATAAGTGGTTGGAAAATATCCTTTTCTAACTCCTTTTAATAAAGTGTAAACGAACATGGAAGAAGCAGATGATTCTATATAATTTTTAGGAGCTGTAGGCATATCCAAAATATCATACCAAACCGAACTTACTTTATCTTGATTGGCTAAAACAGCAATTGCAAACCGATTTAATATTTTGATAATAGCATCGCGGCCAGGATTATTTTTTGGGAAATGGTCCAATACATCCACCATTGCCATACCATACCAACCCATTGCTCTTGACCATACATGTGGAGATCTGCCACTTATTTTATTAGCCCATTGTTGCTCTTTAGATTCATCCCATGCATGATATAGCAATCCTGATTTTTCGTCACGAGCATGTTGCTCCATTAAAACAAATTGCCTCGTAATATCTGCAAAAGCATCATCATCATGAAATGTAGCTGCATATTCTGCATAAAATGGTTCACCCATATACAATCCATCTAGCCACATCTGATGAGGATAAATTTTCTTGTGCCAAAACCCACCTTCTTTTGTTCGCGGATGTGATTTTAATTGTGATCGTAATAAATCTACTGCTTTTTTATACTTTTCTTTTCCAGTTACTTTATACAAAAGCAATAAAAGTTTACCATTATTAATATGGTCGATATTAAACTCATCTGGCTTGTAATCGAAAATACTTCCATCTTCTCTCACATAAAAATCCATACTGTGTTGAATATAATTAAAATGATTTCCATTACCTGTTAATTTCCAGGCACCTTCTACTCCTTTTAAAATTACACCTTGATCATAACTCCACCTTGCTCTTCCACCTGATTTAGCACCAAATGAATCTGGCCATATTTTCATTGCTGTTGCAATCAATTGTTCTGCCTGATTTAATTGAGCAGTAACATTAATTGTAGCTAATACCAGTAAAAGCGTGCATATTTTTTTCATAGAAACAACTAATTTAATTTTTTTCTACCATATTTTCATTAGCGCCAAAATCGGCTATAATGGATTTTTTTGCTGCAGATAATTGAATATTAGCCAACTTAATTTTTCTAGATCTATTTCCTTGCAACAACATAAACAATTGAGCTTCTTTGCCAAAATTAATTTGTTCGAAATGGATGTTTTGACTATTTAAAATATAGACAAAAGGATTGGTGTCTTTTGAAATGATGGTACTATTTATTATACTTATACCATCAGCTTCTTGTATATCTATTCCTTTGTCAGCCTTAATATTTAAACGCGAAAATTGTACATTGGTAACTGGCATTTCCGGAATACCCCTTATAAAAACTGCTTTAGCAGCGCCATCACAAATGATATTGTCGAAATAAAAATTCTTGAACTGAGGAGTTGCTTCATTAACTGGTAGCAACTCTACTTTCGGAGGTTCTCTTTTTTCACCAACTATAGCAATTGGATCCTGGGCTGCATAATACATATCAAATAAGATAGCTTCTCCGGGAATATCTTTCATATTGATATTCTTTACAAAAATATTCTCTACCAAGCCACCCCTTCCTCTTGTTGTTTTAAAGCGAAGCCCTATATCAGATCCAATAAATGTGCAATCATTTACATAAATATTTTTTACTCCACCGCTCATTTCACTTCCTATAACAAACCCGCCATGGGCATGATAAACTGTGCAATTTTTTACAATTACATTTTGCGTTGGCACTCCTCTTTTTCTGCCGTCTTCATCTCTGCCACTTTTAATAGTAATACCATCATCACCAGTATCAAAAACACAATCTTCTAATAATACATTTTTACAACTTTCCACATCAATCGCATCGGTATTGGCTCCATACCAAGGATTTTTTACTTTCAATCCACTCACCGTAATATCTTCACTCAGTAATATATGAGTTGTCCATGCAGGAGAATTTTCTACAGTAATGTTTTCAATCAGTACTTTTTTACATCCTGCAATTCTGATCATATTAGGCCTTAAAAAATCTTTGATTGATTCAAAATCAGCCAATTTTTTACCATTGATTAATTTTCCAATATCTTTTTTTGTAGATGCTGCTGCCGCTGCAACAGAAGGATACCATGTTTTCTTATCTTCTGATAAAGCTCCTCCATATTTTAATTGATGTTTTTTCCATTCTGATTCAGTCATTTTTTCTTTCTTCAAAGGGCGCCAATAAAATCCATTCCCATCCATTACACCTTTACCTGTAATAGCGATATTGGTTTCATTTTCGGAGGAAATAGGTGATTGGCATCTAGCCGCATCAACCCCTTCGAAAGATGATTTAACCAAAGGGTATAAATTAAAATCTGCACTAAAAATCAATAACGCATTTTTTGCTAAATGTAAATTTATATTCGACTTTAAAGTGATAGGCCCAGTAATAAACGTACCAGCTGGAATCAACACCACTCCTCCCCCTTTTTTATTCATAGCTAAAATAGCATCATTAATTGCCTTTCCATTTTCATAAAAAGGACCAGGTTTCGCTCCAAATTGAATTATATTTAACGTGTCTTTTTTAAACTCCGTTTTTTGTATTCGTATAGAAGAAGCATTCTGGGCTTGAACAAAAAAACTACTAGCCAAAGCAACACAGCAATAAAACAATCGATTCATATAGATTTTCAATTAAGTTTGCCCTACAAGTCTACTTAGTAATTGGTGAACATCAACAATTATTTGTTTCAATATTTACGCAAACGATGTCGGGAATTATCCCATAAAATGGTACCTTGTTAATCCCATCAGCAAATTAACATGAAATTTGAAGCCATCACCATTAAAGATATAGCCAAAACATTGGGGCTGTCTACTTCTACTGTTAGCAGAGCGTTGAGAGATAGTTATGAAATTAGCCCAGAAACGAAGGCAAGAGTGATTGAATATGCGCGTGAAATGAATTATCGGCCCAACCCTATTGCACTGAGTCTAAAAGAAAAAAGGAGTAGTTCTATTGGCGTATTGGTAAGCGAAATTGCGAATAGTTTTTTTTCACAAGCCATCAATGGAATTGAATCTGTTGCGCAACAAAAAGGCTATAATGTAGTGATAGCACAAAGTAAGGAAGATTTTAATAGAGAGGTTTCCGCATTGCAATACCTTGCATCTAGAAGTGTGGATGGAATTTTACTGTCTGTTTCATCCGAAACAAGTGATTTTAGTACCATTAATGGCTTATATAGCAAAGGCATGCCAGTTGTTTGTTTCGACCGTGTTGTAGAATCGATTGAAACCCATAAAGTGATTGTTGATAATTTTATGGCTGCCTATAATGCAACGAATCACTTAATTAAAAATGGATATAAAAAAATAGCCTGTATTTCCAATGCTGCTCTGCTTACCATATCAAGAGAAAGAGTAGAAGGATATAAAAAAGCGATGGCTGACAAAAAAATGCCTTTTGATGAAAAGTCAGTTTGTTATTGCCCTCATGGAGGATTGATTTATGAAGAAGTAGAAGACGTAATGAACCAATTGATCAAATCAAAAAATAAACCTGATGCAGTAATTGCTTGTTCAGATAAGATCACTACTAATATTATGCGTTATTGCAAACAAAAAAAGGTGCTTATACCAGATAAATTAGCCTTAATCGGATTCAGTAATTTAGATTTTACAGAACTATTATCGCCTTCTTTGTCGGTGGTAAGGCAGCCTGCATTTGACATGGGCAAAAAAGCTGCTGAACTTATTATAACAATGATAGAAAGCAAAAGGCCAGTGTTGGATTTCGAAACCGTTATTTTGCCAGCTGAAATAATGCAAAGAGCATCTTCAGAAAAGAAAAAGATTGCTAAGCCGCTTTAACCGCCTGTCTGGCAAGCATCAACCATTTACCTTTCTCCTTTTGAAATACCAGCATTACTTTTAATTTAACTGTTCCAGATTTTCCGCTATCGTTGGTTGTTGCGTAAAGAGCGTGTCGTACAATTGCAGTTTTTCCAACTACCATGATGCTTTGTTCAGTGAATTCTATGGTAACAAAGTCTGATTTACCACTTACAATTTTTTCAACAAATTCCCTTTTCCCTTCCACATGTCCACCTGAATGCCCATAGCTTAAATGATCTGATGCAATTCCATTGAGATCTTCTTGATTACCACTCACCATCGCCACCCTAAGTTGTTCTACTGCTGCCGCTACAGCAATACTATCTTTGCTTTGCGCATGCATTGAAAAAGTAAAGCAAAAAAAGAAGCAACTTAAAAAAATATTTTTCATATAATTATTTTTCCATTTTGAATGAATGAATAATAGCCATCCCATTACTATCGCTATTAAAAGGTTTACTGCAATATAATCCAATTTTAGCTCCTACCCATCTGCCTGGCTTTAACAAAAAATTTTCCCCAATAGTTTGAAAATTTTTCCCGTCTTCACTGAATGAAAATATTGCTTTTCCTTCAGGAATTATTTTGCAGCGAAATGATACTCGATTAATTGATTGTGTTCTAATAGGCTGAAAGAATTCGATAGTTGATTTATCGGCGTTTTTACAAATTCCCATTTGAATTGCATACCCTTCTTTCGTTTTTTCAATCAATAACTCTGCATAATCGGTTCCGAAAATAACTAATCCAGATTTGTCTCCAATAGTTGCTGTAGCTAATTCAATTTCGGTAGTTGCTGTAAAAGAATCAGCCGGAAATTTTTGCATCCATAATGAAGGAACTGAATATAAATTTTTTAACGAATCAGGAATAGCAATTGCTGCTAAATTTATTTTACCTTGATTCCATGAAATCCAATTTTGCGAAGAATTTGCTTGCCATTGCCAATTTAGGTCATTGGATTTAATTGATTTACTCGGCGTTAAAGCATTCACAAATGTTGATTTAGGCATATTGTAATGCAAAACAGGCTGCCCTTTTCCAGAATCCTTAAAATCAATCCCAATGATTGGCCAATCATTTTTCCAGACCATTGGCTGTAAATGAAGAACCCTTCCAAATTCATTTTTATCTTGAAAATGGATAAACCAATCTTCTCCATTACTGGTATTAATCCAAGCGCCTTGGTGCGGACCATTCACCAAGGAACCTCCTTGATCCATTACTACTTTTCGTTCATATGGTCCATAAACATTTTTTGATCTCAAAACGGTTTGCCAGCCTGTTTTCACTCCACCTGCTGGAGCAAAAATATAATACCAACCATTACGTTTATACAACTTTGGGCCCTCTATAGTTGGATCTTTTTCATGGCCGTCATAAACTATTTTTGATTGTTTAATTATTTTAGTACCAGTTGCATTCATTTCTTTAACAACAAGTATGCTATTCACTCCTGCCCTGCTTTTTGCATAAGCATGAACTAAATATACTTTACCATCTCCATCCCAAAGCGGACAGGGATCTATTAAGCCTTTTCCACTATCAACTAAAATGGGTTGAGACCAAGGACCCTTGAATTGTTTTGCCTTAATTAAATAAATTCCATAATCAGGATCGGGATAATAAATATAAAATTCTTTATTATGGTATCGAATACTTGGTGCCCAAACACCAGCACCATGTTGCACTTTTGAAAAATGATTTTCTGGAATGAGTTTATTTAAACCATACCCCACTAAATTCCAATGAACCAAATCTATTGAATGCAATAAGGGCAAACTAGGAATATGATTAAAACTAGAAGCAGTCATATAATAATCATCGCCAACGCTGATAACATCTGGATCGCTATAATCGGCATGAAGTACTGGATTTTGATAAGTCTGAACTGGTTGCCAATTACCCAATACTTTTTTAATTGTTAATTGTCTTGCCTCTGTTTCAGCTAATTGTTTTGCCCATTTTACTCGTTCGTTTAAATCAGCTCCAGGGCCACTACTATTAAATTCCGAATACCGAGCTGTAGCTTCATTAGAAGGATTCTTCCAATTATTCCATCCTTCTGGAACAATATGTTTTCCTAACCAACAACTTATGTAAGTTACGCTAGCCGTTGGGCTCCATGGCCTACCAAGAGACACTTTATTAATATTGCTGTCTGCAGTAAGTTTACAATTATAAAATACAAATCCAAATGGGATAATGCTATTGGTTGATGCAGCTGTAACGTGAGAATTCTTTTTGCTATGTATAATACATTTATTAAAAACAGCAGTGGAAGCACCAAAAATAAAATCTGTTGTACCCTCAATATAACAGTTTTCAAAATATTGTTTAACACCACTTCCACTTAAAAATAATACATCTTGATTGCCAACCATTTTACAGTTGATAAATGAAGCCCTATCGCCTTCTATGCGCAATGCAACAGCCTGACCAGCTGTAAATCCAGCATCATTTCTAAAAGTAATTTGTTCCGCATGAAAATCATTCCCATAAACAAAGAATGAAGCACATGTCCAGGTATTGAGGGTATCCCCATTTCGTAATTTAGTTCCTGCATGGTTATCATAACTAAGAATTGTTTTGTCTTTACTCTCCCCAATTAAACGAATTCCTGATTTACTTGCATCAACTGTAATAACTTCTTTATAAAATCCATTTTTTATAAAAATAGTAAAGGGCTTTTTATTGCCAGAAGGTATTGCATTTAGCGCGGCTTGAACTGATTTGAATTGATCTTTTCCAGTAGTTGAAACAATAAAATCATAAGCCATTTTTTTCTGACCGAAAAGCGAAGAACTAATTAGTAAGAAAAAAATGATTCGCTTAAATATATGTGTAAGCATTGCTATTTTTTAATTGGAACAATTATCCGTTGATTCAAATTAGTATTTAAATTACGTATTTCTTGTAGCATCAATTGAGCAATCAATCTTGCACCCAATTCATTAAAGTGCGTATTGTCTTCTCTTCCATCAGGATAATTAGGATGTTCTCCAGGTTTTAATTGCAAAAACATCTGCTTTGAATATTCCTTACCAAATTGTTGATACAACAAACGGCTTTTAGTATCCAAATCAATAAATAATACATTCTCCTCAGCAGCAACTTGCATCATATATGCCGAATATTCTTTATGGGTTTCTAGCGATTCTCCTACATCATTAAATTTTCTTCTACTTACGGGAGTAATCAAGATAGGAATTGCTTTTTTAGCTCTTGACTCTTTGATGAATTTGGTGAGATTCATTTTGAAAGTATCTTCTGTAGCATACCTTTCTTTTTTATCTTTTGCTTCGTCGTTATGCCCAAATTGTATCAATACAAAGTCGCCTTCTTTTGCTCCATCAATTACTTGTTGCCATAAATTTTCGCTAATGAATGTTTTGGTACTTCTGCCATTCTTTGCCAAATTTTTAACAACTACTGTTGAGTCCCAAAAATAAATGAATGGCATACCCCATCCGGTTTCAGGATATACTTTGGTTTCTTTAATAGCGATTGTACTATCTCCACATAGCCAAATAGTTATTTTTTTATTATCTGGCATAGCAGCTAATAGCAATAAAAAAAATGGCAACATTATTTTTTTCACTTTACAATAGTATTTATATAAACCTCAATATTGGTAAAAACAGTATTTAAATTATTCCCTGCTGCATCATTGGCATTGTTTGGGTTCAATCCATTGGTTTTCTCCCAGTCGTCTGGCATACCATCACCATCTGTATCTTTTAATGCAGGTAAGCATTGTAGATAAGGCCAAGCATTCACTGTTTTAATATATGCTGTACCATGCGGGAAACCTCCTTGAACATCAACAAAACGGCTTTTATTATTCAATAGATCATTAATTATGCGTATATCCATGGTATCTCTTCTAAATGAAGCTCCCACCCATTTAGTAACTGATAAAAATGCATCCAATGGAGGATCAATTATCATTTTTTCTGTTGGAAATGGTATGTTTACAATTGCACTTCTTTTATCAGCATCAGAACCACCATTACCCATATCAATTCCCAACCAATTATTTTTGGAAACAGCTTGGCTTCCATCTACATAATTACCTTCAATATAAAATTTTCCAAATCCCACTAATTCATTTTTTGAAGGATTAACAATTCGGTATTTTACTTTTTCATTGGTACCTGGTCCGGCTTTGTAATAATTATTGACCATATTATAGGTACCACCTTCACCGCCATAGGTACTATTGTGTTCCCAATTATATATTACATTATTACTAAAGTCTACAAATTCAGCTTCTGCACCTAACCTTGCTCCATTGAATCTAGGATTTCTGCTTATACAATGTGCAAATAAGTTATGATGTGCAGTTAAATGTTTACCGCCCCAAATACCTCCATATCCATGATATTCATAATCTTTATCGCCAATTTCGAAGTGATACGAATAATTCAAAGGCTCTGTAATTAAATTCCATTGCAGCGTGGTGCTATCTCCGGCATAAACAGAAAATACTTCATCGGTACTCCAACTGATACTGCAATGATCAATGATGATATTTTTTCTTTTAGTTCCCCCAAATGCATCATCACTTCCATTGCCATCTACCATTCCTCCTTGTTGATTTTTATCCCCCATTCTAAAGCGCAGGTATCTAATAATAGTATTGTCTCCTCCAATAACAACTGGATAATCAGCTAAACATATCCCATCACCTGGGGCTGTTTGACCAGCAATACTAATGTCACCCAAAATAGTCAGTTTGCTATTCAAGTGAATGGTACCTGAAACAGAAAATACTACTATTCGTTTGCCCTTTTTTGTTACAGCTGCTCTAAAACTTCCGGGGCCATCATCATTTAAATTACTAACAATAATTACTTTACCTCCTCTGCCTCCTTTAGAGTATTTACCGAACCCTTCAGCACCAGGAAATGCTATTGGAAGCGTTTCTTTTTGCGCGTTACCGAAAAAAACACAACCTAAAAGAGAAAAAAAAATTCCTATAAGTTGAACTAACTTTTTCATATTTAATATCCAGGATTCTGTTTCAAATTAAAATTAGCATCTATTGCTGGTTGAGGCAATGGCAACAATTCTGATTTTCCTGTTGTAAAACCAGTAGCGAATCTGAATAAAGAAACTGTATTAATGGTTATTCCCATCCAAATAACTCGGGTTGTATTGGCTGGTTGAGTAGTAGGTTCTTTTGCGTAATAAGAGTTGTTCCACAATGAAGCATTGTCTGCAGTTGAATTATTATTATAATACATAAACACTGGTAGATTAGCAAAGTTTCCCGCTCTATTAGCCATATCTAATAAAGTCTGTTTTGTTCTTGCAATTGTAGAAGCTAATAGATTCCATCTTATTAAGTCGTATTTTCTAATTCCTTCTCCACCTAATTCCAATGAACGTTCTGTAACCAATGCTGTAAAGAAAGCCGATTTGGACAAGCTTGCTGGCAAATCAACAGTAGGATCTGCGGCTGTTAATGATTTTCCAAATCCTCTTCTTCTCACCTGATTAACCGCATTGTACGCAGCAGCTGTTGGTCCGCTGATTTCATTTTCCGCTTCAGCTAACATCAATAACACATCTGAATAACGAATCAATTGCCATTTCAAACTGAAATATTGTACCGCATCTGTTGGAGAAACAACCGGTCCAGAAATCCAATCTCTACGGTATTTTCCATCACAAAGAGCTGTTATTGCTTGACCAATTTTTATCGATCCATCAGCAGCAACATTATATGGAGCACAAGTAACATCTCTTCTTAAATCGTTTGGATTGAACGCATAAAAATAAGAAGGCAATACATTGATACTTCTATTGCCAAATGTTCCAACAGTTGGACCATTATAATATGCCAATTTAGTGTCAGCAACTGCTAATCTTCCTATTGCACTTGCTTGAAACATCAATTCTCCATTTGGATCCGCTACGGCTCTTGCATTTACTTGATCTTTCCATAAGCCCCTAAAACTTGGGTTCAAAGTATGTTGTCCGGAAGCAATAATTTCAGCACATTCATCTTTTGCTATTTGATAATAAGTTAAAAAGTTACTTCCTCTTTGCATTGATCCATTTTGGCGCAATGAAAAACCACCTCTAAACAAAGCTATTCTTGCCCTTAAAGCTTTAACAGCCCCTTTGGTAATTCTTTCATCTACTTGATCGCCAATAGCTACCACTTCATTTTTCCAAGGAACTAATGTTACAGCTAATTTTAAATCATCGAGTAAACGATCATAAATAGAATCCCTATCTGTTTTTCTAGGAAATGGGTTGTTGTTGGCAATAGTTGCTGCAGCATTAAAATGCCAAGGCAAATCACCCCAGTTACGAATAGCTTCAAAATAAAACTGAGCCCTCAATGTAAGTGCTTCACCATGTAAACGAGCCAGTTGCTTTTTCTCCTGGTCAGATCCATTTTTATACTTATCCATTGCTGGAATATTGTCTACACAAATATTTGCAAACTCGATCCCTTGAAATAATTGATTAAATGGATTGGTGATTTGAGCATTCCCTGCTGTAGCAGCATAACGGGCAATGTCTCTACGATCATTATCCGCATTACCTGTGGGGCCTTGCATCTCATCGTTATCAACAGGATAATACAAACTCAAACGAATTCCGTATCCTGCATCACCTACCAACCTGCTATATACACCTGCAATAGCTTTAGTAGCACTTGCCACATCACTAAAAACAACAGCTTCGCTTACTTCTGTAATAGGTTGTTGGTCTAAATATTTTTGACAGCCAACAAATATTAAAAAGCTTAACGTGAGCATTAAACTAAAAGTCAGTTTATTAAAATATTTACTGATCATATATAAAGTTTTAAAAAGAATAATTAAAATGATGCATTAATTCCAAAAATAAAAGTTCTACTCTTTGGATAAGCCGAATAATCCAATCCAGGAGTTAATGGGCTTCCTGCAACACTTACTTCTGGATCATACCCTGTATAGCTTGTTAAGACAGCTAAATTGTTGGCAGTTAAATAAAAGCGCAATTTATTTATTTTTATTTTCTGTAATGTTTTAGGAGACATATTATAGCCCAATGTAAGATTATTCACCCTTAGGAAAGATCCATCTTCAATTGCCCAAGAACTAGGTGTAAATGCACCAGCACTTCTAAGAGGAGACCAAATATCAGCGTTAGCATTCATTCTACCCAATTCTTCAGGAGGGATACCTACAACTTGATTGGTTCCATTTACCCATTGTACTGTGGCTCCAGAAGGAGAAACTGTTTTCCATCTATTGTTCATTGTATTCAACATATTCGAATTATTGGAATAGGCATTGGTAAATTCAATTTTATTGGCATTGTAAATATCGTTGCCGTAAGAAAAATTGAAAAATATACTTAGATCCCAATTTTTATACGAGAATTGTTGATTTAAACCACCAGTAAATTTAGGAATTGGATTTCCAATGATTTGACGATCGTTGTTTAAATCTACAACCCCATCACCATTCAAATCTTTAAACCGAATAGAGCCTGGTTGAACAGGTCCTATAATTCCAACATTTGTTGGAACTCCAGTTTTTAAAGTATATACTCTTGTAGTATAGTTATAATCAAAATCATTGATTCGGTAAAAACCATCATGAACTAAGCCCCACATTGATCCTACTGGATCTCCAATACGAACTATATAGTCTGTAGGTTGTCCGGAAACTCCCCAGCTTGCAGCAGGGAAAAAGCTTTTTTGATTAACACCCAAGGCAACAACTTCATTTCTGTTAAATGAAATATTGAAATTAGCATTCCATGTGAAATCTTTCTTCTTGATAATTTGAGCATTTAATTGAATCTCTATACCCTTGTTGGAAGTCTCTCCAATATTTTGCAATTGTGTTGAATACCCAAATGAAGATGCAATAGGAACGTTTAATAATAAATTTCTAGACTTATTATTATATATATCTATTGAGAGATCAATTCTTTTAAAGAAACTGATATCAATACCAAGGTTTCTACTTTGTGTAGACTCCCATTGTAAATTTTGGTTAACTAAGCCCGCTGAAGAAAACGCATTTACAGTTTGATTATTCAACCCATAATAGAAAGTACCATCATTCCTAAAAGTAGTGAGGTATAAATAATCATTGATTCTGTTATTACCTGTAGTACCGAAACTTGCCCTCAGTTTAAGATCGGAAATTTCATTAATATTTTGCATGAATTTTTCACTCTTTACTCTCCATGCAACTGATGCAGCTGGAAAATAACCCCATTGTTTTCCAGGAATAAATTTAGATGCCCCATCTGCGCGCATATTAAAAGAAAAAAGGTATTTATCCATTAATGTATAATTCACCCTACCAAAAAAAGATAAATTAGTATATCGTGTTTGATTCAATTTTGGAAACCCTGCAAAAGAAGTTGCCAAATTGGTGTTTTTTAAAGCATCGTCAACTGAAATTAAATTAGGGTAATTTCTGAATATATTATTTCTGGTTTCTGTTCTAAAATCATAGGTCTCCTGTCCTATCAAAACACTTAAGTCATGAATATTTTTATAATTATTTAAAGAATATGTAAGAACGTTCGAATTGGTAATTGTTTTTCGATAAACAGAATCTAAAACAACAACTGGCTTCTTACCCCCTTGTAAAACTGAATAAGGAGTAATTGAATCATTAAACTGTCTATCAATAAACTTATTATCATCATAGCCAAATGTAGATTTGAAAGTTAGATTTTTTGTGATTTGATAAGTAAGATTGGCCGTTATATTAAATACACTTGTAGTCTTATTTCTATATTCTGCATTAGCTAAAGCAACAGGATTATACAATGTTAAACCATTTCCAACATTTTGATCGGCCAATGGATCACTATCATCAATATCTTGTGCGCTGGACAAAAATGGACGATATTTAACGGCATTTCTAAGTCGATTATATGACGACCCCTTCGTGTCGCTCACTCCAGCACCAACTACATCTTGTAAAGTATAACGAGTACTAACTCCTACACTTAATTTGTCAGTAATTTTATAATCTCCCCTAAAAATGAGGGCATGCCTTTTATAATTAGAATTAATTACAATTGCCTTATCATCATTATAGGTATATCCAAAATTATAAGTGAATTTTTTTGATCCTCCGTTGGCCGATACATTATGTGTTTGCATCATTCCCGTTCTCCCAAATACTTCTGATTGCCAATCAACTGGATTGGCATTTTTATACACGTTTAAAGTATCCCACGTTGTTCCATAGTTTCTTACAAAGCTGGTACTATCTACAGCACTACCTCTTGATCTTTCAGATTGGAATACCACAAAATCGTATGGACTCATTACATCAAGCTTTTTAGCCAAAGATTTTGTACCAACAAAACCATTATAACTCAATTTAAGCTTTCCTCTTTTACCTGATTTAGTTGTTATAACAATTACTCCATTCGCTCCTCTTGCTCCATAAATAGCAGTTGCCGCAGCATCTTTTAATACATCAATTGATTGTATATCCTGAGGAGCAATAGCGTTTAATCCATTTTCAACTTGTACGCCATCTATAATATATAGAGGTGAATTATCACCTGTTATAGACATTCCACCTCGCACCCGAATTCTAATTGCTGCATCAGGAGAGCCTTCTGCAGTAGTTGCGGTTACACCAGCTAATCTTCCATTTAGTACTTCAGCGGCTGAATTAATCGGTATATCTCTCAAGTCTTTTGCGCTTACAGAGGAAACGGAGGCTAATACGTCTCGTCTTTTAACTGTTTGGTACCCAATCACCACCACATCATCTAATTTATCATCAGTTTTGGACAATTTAATGACCATATTTTCTGAAGCATCCAATGAAATGGCTTTAAAACCTACATAACTATAACTAAGTTGTAATTTGATATTTGAAGGAACAGTAATTGTAAAATTCCCATTTTCATCAGTCTGGGTTCCTTTAATCCCCTTTTTTCCAGTAATACTTACACCCTGAAGCGGCAACCCGTTCTCATCAGTCACTTTCCCTTTAATTTGTTTGGTTTGAGCCCATGCTTGAATAATAAAAGTACAAAGAATGAATACAAGAGTAAGTTTTCTCATAATGACAATAATTTAGACAATCGTTCTGTTAGCTTTAAATCAGACATACAAGTCTATTCATATTCTGCATGGTTTCCCTTCTATTTAACTACTTTTTTTACGCAATCGATGCCGATAACGATACCTCATTTGAATAAAAGCAACTTTGTTGGTTCTTTGTCTGCTTACTTACTTAATTTTGACTGATGAGAATGGTATTATTATCAGTTGGTAAACCCAATGAAAAATATGTAAATGAGGGTATTACAGATTTTACCAATCGCATTTGTAAATATTTTAAAGTTGAATGGCAATTAATTGGAGCTCCAAAAAATGCAGCTAGCATGAGTGAGTTGGAACTCAAAAAATCAGAAGCAACTTTGATTTTACAAAATATACTAAAAGATGATTTTCTTGTTTTACTTGATGAAAGAGGCAAATCAATGGGATCACCCGATCTAGCCAATTTTCTTCAACAAAGAGCAAATGAAAGCACCAAAAGAATTATTTTTTTAATAGGAGGTGCTTTTGGCATAGATCCGGAAATTGGAAAAAGAGCCGACTATACCTGGAGTTTATCAAAACTAGTATTTCCTCATATGCTGGTAAGATTAATTTTAGCAGAGCAAATTTACCGGGCTTGTACTATTTTGAGGAACGAAAAATACCATCACTTATGATTACAATTACCATTAGTATTATTTTGCTTACTGCAGTAATTTCTTTTACTGCTTTTTCTAATGAAAAAGTGATGGATGACCTTATATTTTATCCTCCTGCTATTACCAATAAAAAACAATGGTATCGGTTTATTACTAGTGGATTGATTCATGCAGACATAATGCATTTAGCATTTAATATGTATTCGTTTTACTTATTTGGTGATATAGTAGAAAAAGCATTTACAATGATTTTTGGTGAATCAGGAAAAGTCTTGTTTCTCCTATTGTATATTTCCGCATTGATTGTAAGTTTATTGCCGACATTCTTCAATCATCAAAATGATTATCATTATAGAAGCTTAGGTGCGTCAGGTGCAGTTTCCGCGGTTATTTTTGCAGGCATTTTCTTATATCCGACATTGGGTATGGGAATTTTTCCAATACCTTTTCACATTCCAGGATTTGTTTTTGGGCCATTGTATTTGGGTATCTCCTATTATTTAGCCAATAAAGGCCAGGGCAACATCAACCATTCCGCACATATTTGGGGGGCAGTTTATGGTATTGTTTTTTTAGCAATTACAGCAGGCTTTTTATCTAAAATAAATTTATTGGAGAATTTCTATAATGAGGTAATCAATTATTTACGATAACTAATTCGCAATAAGGTTGCAGATTTATCAGCGTACTTAAAACGATTATCAATTCGATGTCCTATAACTGCAATAATTGTCCGGTCCATTTCAAGCACCCAAACAGATTCTTTTTCTGTTTTGCTAAGCTTGGCATCAATAAAAAATTTGGATAATTTCTTTTTTTTAGTCATCCCTAATGGATAGAAATAATCTCCTGTTTTATTTTTCCGCAATAACAAAGGGAAATGAATTTTTGTTGCGTCTAAATACTCAATACCATCAGTAGATCTAATGGGTGAATTCGTATTTTTTATTTGCTTGATTTCTATTGACCCACTCGCAAAAGGAAATACTCCGTCTTCATGTATTACTATATTAGCTTCATGATCAATTTCCAAAGGAGCAATGATCATCCACGCTCTGTTCTTAATAATTCGATAACTAGCAGATTCAATAGTACTAGCATTTTCGGAATCAAATAATTTAATTACTTCATTGGTTTGAGAGGCCGAAAACCCAAATTTTCGAATAATTTCCCATGTTATTGTTTGCAAAGGAATAGCTTTCTTCCACTTTAAAATAGGAATATGCCATTCTCTTTCTTTTTGCTCCATCATTTTTTTTAACTGTTGGCTTACGGCATCTTGGTATAAAATAGCTGCTTCTTCAAAACGAAATAAATTTCTTTGTAAGTTTTCTCTTACTTGAGGAAATACTTCTTGTAATTGAGGAATAAGTTGATTTCGAAAATAATTTCTCGTGTAATCATCTTTAGAATTAGAAGAATCTGTAATGAATTTTATACCATTGGATAAAGCAAAAGATTCCAACTCTTTTCTATTAAAAGGCAATAAGGGTCGAATAACTTTTTTTTCTCTATGCCAAGCTGGAATTCCGGTTAATCCTTCAATACCTGTTCCTCTAAAGAAATGCATCAACATAGTTTCGATACTATCATCAGTATGGTGTGCAGTTGCAATACAACTCAATGAAAATGTTTCATACTGTCTTACCATTAAGTCTGCAAACCAATTATACCGAAGTTCTCTAGCGGCTTCTTGAATAGAAAAATTAGCACCAGTAGCATATGTTTCCGTTTCAAATTGTTTAACGAAAACGGGAACATTTAATATTTTACCCAATGATTCTACAAAATCTTGATCCCTTGTACTTTCAGCTCCCCTTAATTGAAAATTGGCATGTGCCAAAATAAAAGGAATTTGATTGGCTTTAAAAACGTGGGCCAAAACGGTACTATCTAATCCTCCGCTTGAAGCCAATACTATAGCATCTCCCGGTGCAAGCATCTGGCTAAATTTTTTTTGCCAATGTTTTTTAAATGATTCAATTAATTTCATCCCCAAAAAATGATTCATCAATTATTTAAGGCTTTCGAGTGAAGCTTGCAGTTAAAGATGCTAACCCACTCACCAATCCACCTAAAATTCCAGTTAATCCAATTACCCCTAAATAAGACCCCCCTAAAGGTAAA
This sequence comes from Sphingobacteriia bacterium, assembly GCA_031422175.1. Classification (GTDB taxonomy): domain Bacteria; phylum Bacteroidota; class Bacteroidia; order Chitinophagales; family Chitinophagaceae; genus Sediminibacterium. The sequence goes on from JANOQC010000182.1 coordinate 18,387, forward strand.
ATCTGAGCAACTTTTGTTGCAAGAATATGTTCGTTATTGATATCAATGATAGTTGCTAAAATAACCCATAAAAGAAAAACACCTAAAAAGCCCGTCAGGAAAGATTTGAAAGGAGTTTGATGTAAACTCAACGCAACAACAAAAGAAGAAATGGCGAAACTCCACCAAGGCAGTGTTGTAAACAATCCAAAACCATAAGCTAAAAGAGCTGTCAATATTATTGAAGTAAGAAATTTCATATTTTTATTTTATGCTTGAGTAAATGTCATTAACCATTTTACTTGTTTGTGCTTAGCAGCAAGATCGCGTTTTAAGAAAAGTATTCTATAATATTTTCCATTTGCCCAACTATCAATAAAAGTATCATAGAACTTACTTCCAGGGTTACCGTTTTGGCCACCTGGATATACACAATAAGCTTCAACTTCATCCGTAAGGTGAACAATCATTCTCCAACTAGGACCATGCTCTTCGGTAGTTGCATTAATGATATGTCTTCCTCCTCCAATGGGTAAGTGCAATCTGCTTAGTGCAGGAATTTTTAACCAATGCAATACCCTAGTATCTTTATATTTCCCCCAAGCTAGTTTTTTGTCTTTCTCTAAAGCTGCTAACTTAGTAACTGCTTTTTTCAATCCTTCTAAAACCACATCATTAATTGTTTCTTGATTATTTATTGTATTAATATTATCCGCAAATGCATACAAGCTATCTTTTAATAAAGCTTCTAGCATGGTTGGATCATCTGGCCAACCAATAGCTAATTTTGCAGCAGCAAATTCATCCTTGTACATGGCAGATTCGGTGCTGTCCCAAATGGCATTAAATACAGTAGCACCTATTTCATTGTAATCACTATTCAGATTCCAATCAGATAAAATTCCTACATACTTTTTTTCTTCCTCATTCAAAGAAGTAGCATTCAAATATTTTAGTAACACAGGTCGTGCCATTTCTGCAAATACATTGTAATTATTCATTTGCAATAACTGCATGTCTTCAGGAGTTATTCCATTCATTGCAGTTAATTTTCTATTGATGATAATTCCTCTGTAAATAGGAAAATTTGATCCAGCTCCTAAATAATAAGGATAAGAAACATCAGTAGATTCTTGATTGGCACTGCTTACAAAACCACGAACTGGATTTTTTATTATGGGATTTTCTTCTATTGGAATCATTCCTTGCCATGCATAACTACTATCTGTCCCCGGCATAACAAAATCTCCTTGCCGATTCCATCTTGCAACAAAAGCAGCTTGTTGTTTAATGGCAATATCGCCTGTTTTTGATGCAAATACAAAATTTTGACCGGTATTGTACCAATTGGAAATAGCAGCCAAATATTCATCATAATTATGGGCTCTATTCAATAAATAAAAGGGCAATAATCCTTTAGAAGCTTCATGAGCAGTCCATCGCAAAGCAAGGTATTTACCTGCTGTATTATTATTTTTATAAACATTATCGTACATAACCGGACCAAAAACAGTCATAGCAATATCTTCCACCTGATCCGCTGAATCTTTTATTTTAATAATTTCTTTTCTTGTTGTTGATTTTTTCCAATCTCCATTAAACCAATATTCTTGTTTGGTTGAATCTTTAAATTTCATATCGTAATAGTCTAACACATCTCTTCCTGCATTGGTAACTCCCCAAGCAATACTGTCATTAAATCCGATAATAATTGCAGGAGATCCAGGAAAACTAGCTCCATAAGTACTATGTGTTGGAGTTGTAATTTGAAGTTCGTACCACAATGAAGGCATGTTTAGTCCAAGATGAGGGTCATTAGAAAGTATGGGTCTCCCACTTTTTGTTTTAGTACCAGCAACTGCCCAGTTATTACTTCCATTATTTTTATTAGGAATAAATGGCGCAGTTACACTGCTGGTTCCACCAATATTATTCAAGTAAACCGAATCAATATCTTTTGGGGTTGTTGGATTAATAGAAGGTTTAACAAATACAGTTCCTTTAGGAATAATTGGATCCAAAGAATCTTTTATATTGGTAAAGAGTTGATTGAAATCTTTATATCCGAAATAGTTTTTTGCATTGGTCATTTGCAAATCGGTGGCAGCACCTCTTCCGCTTAGGTCATAAGACATAAACATTTGAAAAAGGTACGTTTTTCTAGCAGTCCAAGCTTCTGGTTGATAATCTAATAATTTATATTCAAATGGAATTTGTTCTGGCTTTAAAGAACTGATATATGCATTCACCCCTTTTGCATAGGCTTCAATAGAAGTTTTCATTTCAGGGTTATTTTTTTCTACATATTCTTGGGTATTTTCTGCTCCATAGACCATTCCTAATCTGCGAAAAAAACGATCTACATATAATCTTTCTTTACCAAAAATCTCACTGACTCTACCACCCGCTAAATGGGTTTGAAATTCCATTTGCCATAACCTAAATTTTGCATGTAAATACCCCTGAACATAGTAGGCATCATTTTCATGATCGGCATAAATATGTGGCACCAAACGATCGTCTATGTAAACATCTACTTTACTTTCTAAGCCAGTAAGTTTAATGTTGTTATTATAGTTTGTATTTACTGATTCAGCATTTTGCCAAAAACCAATCTGTGGAGACAAAAAGTATCCTAAACGAGGTGTTTTATTTCCCCCTACTGGTAATTGCTTATTTAAAATTACAATTAATCCAGTGGTAACTAAAGTTGAAATGATTAAGGGAATAATTCTCATACAAATCGTTTAAGCATTGAAAATACAAAAATTAAACCAAGGTTTAAACAGAAATGAAGTTATCCTCAGAATTATTGATTAGGAGGGGTTCTATTAGCAAGCAGTTTTAATTCATCCAACTGTGGAGCTTCTTTAACAATGGATTGATACAATTGGTCAGCTTGGCCCTTATCCCCTAACTTGTCAAATAATTTTACCAACATTACTTTAGCTTCATAATGGTCTTTTTTTATTTCAACAGCTTTCAATAAGTCCGTTTTTGCTGATTCATCATTATTATTTTGCATAGATATAATTCCGCGAATATAATAAGCCCCAGAAAGATCAGGTTTATAAAAAATAGCAGAATTAGCATCCCTCCAAGCTATAGAACTGTCTAAGTTTTTGTCTAAGCGTAAAAATGCTTTTGCCCGCATCAAAAAAACATCCGCATTTTTTGGTTCAATTCGCAACGCATTGTTACAATATTCAACCACTTGGGAATAATCTTTTTTTTGCTGTAGTTTTTCTTCGCTTAATTTTAAATAATCAGCCACTTTTCTATATCGTTGAGGCATTTCTGTTTCATTCGGATAATCTCGATTATAAGGTTGGTCAGAAACAGATATTTGTTTTCGAGTTGCAAGTAGCCGATCCATTTTTTGTTGCATTACTTCATCTTTGCCATGTTTTTTTATATAATTCTGATAGAAAACGATAATTTCATCATAATACAATTCAAACTGGGTAAGCATTGCCTCTAATTGTTTGTTCATTAAAGCTTTACTATCCGGATAACACTTTAATCCTAATTGAGCATCGATAAAAGCATCAAAAAATTCTTTTTTGTCCATCTCCTTATTGATAATGGTTAAAAATTGTTGCTCAGTTTGTTTACAATTATTTTTATAGATACGATCATAAGTGATATTATACCAATGATCTTTAAATTGAGGTTTCAAACGAATCGCTTCTTTAAAATCCAGTTTAGCTTCTTTAAGTATACCCAATTCAGAAAAGCAAATACCCCGATTAAAGTAGGCATCCGCTTCATCTTTGCCTTCATTTATTACAAATGACAAGTCTTCGATACATACTTTATATTCTTTGGCCATCTTAGCTGCAACACCGCTTTCATAACGCAATTCTTTCTTAGTAAATTGAGATGGCTGACTTTTAAAAAACTCATTAAATGACAAAAAAGATTCTTCTCCCAAACCTGCTTTTATTTCCAGCCTAGCTAAAAAATAAAATAATTGAGGGTCTGTGTATCCTACTCTTTGAGCATTGTCGAAATCAAAAATGGCTCTTTCGAATAATCCAATATTTTCAAACCCACGAGCACGTAAATACAAAGCCTGTCCATTATTGGGTTCATACAATAAAATATGGTTCAGGTTGATTAATGCTGCTGCATAATCATTCCTGTCCATAGAATTATTTAGGGCTTGTTTATAAGCCAATAAGTATCGCTGTACAAGGGAATTTACAGATCTAACTTTTTCTACATTGCTCTGTGCGGGGGCCTGAGCATTGTTTTCAACAGCAATACACCATAAACAAACCAGCTGAATGAAGATGTGTTTTAGCTTCATAATTGGTGCAATGTGGTTCAAATTATCATTTTGCTTCCATAATCAGAAATTTTTTTCCTTTTAATTTCTCTTGTTGAATTGATTTTAATAAGGAATGTAGTTTTAATTTCTTTACTGCTACAAAGGAGTTGGTATCTTTTACAACAATCAAACCAAGTTCTTCTTTAGTTAATTTTCCTTTTTGCATAAAAAGCCCTACAATATCTACTTTATTAATTTTATCCTTCTTTCCGCCATTAATATAAACTGTTGACCATAATGAAGTTGAAGGTAATGATGCTTTATTAAGTTGAAGTATAGGTGGTTCTGCATCGATGTACCTAGGAAAACCCTCTTCCTGATGCATTAATAAATAAACATGCCCCATTGCATGCATTCTTGCTGTTCTACCATTACGGTGCGTAAACTCAGCCATTGTAGCTGGTAAATGATAATGAACAATATGCTCCATATCAGGAATATCTAATCCTCGAGCAGCCAAATCTGTAGCAATTAAATAATTAGCAGTTCCATTTCTGAATTTTATCAAGGCTTGTTCTCTTTGCATTTGCTCCATTCCTCCATGAAAAATGGTATTTGGAATTCCCTTTTCGGCAAGCAATTCGCCAGTTCTTTCAACAGCTTCCCGATGATTACAAAAAATCAGTACTTGTGTATTTCCAAGATGAGATAATAATTGAACCAAAGAATTCACTTTGTCTTTTTCATCCGACAACACTTTATAAATACTTAAATCAATTGAACTTTCTTCAGTGCTTAGGTAATTTAATATTTCTAGCTCTGAGGGCTTTACAAAAGAAGGGATTTCAATTGCTTCAGTTGCAGAAACAAAAACTCTTTGAATCGATTTTTTTAGTCTTTTTACAATATACTCCATGTCTTCCGCAAAACCAAGTGCTAAAGATTTATCAAACTCATCAAAAACAACCAATCGAATATAATTGTGCTCAAAACTTCTTCGCTTTAAATGATCAGCAATTCTTCCTGGAGTACCCACTAATAATGCCGGAGGCTCTACTAGACTTTGAATTTCCGAAAGCATATCATGACCTCCATAGGAACAAATAATTTTAAACCCAGTGCCCATTTTTTTCCAAACCTGTTCAATTTGAATAGCCAATTCTCTGGATGGAGTCAAAATCATTACCTGCACTTGCTTTCCTTTTGGATTTAACTGATTCAAAATTGGCAATAAAAAAGCCACTGTTTTTCCTGATCCAGTAGGTGACAACAACAAGATATCCTGGAGTGCTTCAATTGCTTCACCAGTAGCAATTTGCATATCATTTAAAGCTGCTATTCCTAATTTTTCTATGCTAAATTGGCTCATTGATTTAATATATTAATATTTTAAAAGGGTATACCCTTTTGCAGTATATGTAGTAACTGTTGTAATAGCAGACAAAGCTGGTAATACTTCAGGCACTATGGATGCAGGGTCCACATTTCGTTTAAATAAAGTTTGACCACATACATACATTGGAATACCGGCCTCTTTTAATGCAGCAAAAAGCGCTAAATGAGGATTATTCACCCCGAATTTTTTTTGATAGGCTTCATTGTTTAATAAAGTCATAACTGCTCCACCATGAAATACGGCAACCACGTGTAATTTTTTATTGGATACTCCACCCAGTGCATGTAAATTAATTATGCGAGCTATATTTTCTACATTTTCATTAATTAATTCTGGCTTTTCAGATGCTATAGTAACATCAATTAATACTTTATAATCTACTTTAGGATCAATGGTCATCGTAGCAAATGGCACTTCTAATGCAGCCCCATAATTTTTAATTATAGGGAAAGTCTTGTTTTGCGCAATTGTTATATGAGCAATAAAAAAAAGTAGTACAAATGAAGCAATTTTCATGTTTAATCTTTTGGTTTGGTAATGGTTCAAG